>JAJFHO010000025.1 GCA_021775575.1 Hyphomicrobiales bacterium | reverse complement strand
CCGACAATAATGTGTCGGCCAACGCCTTCAGGCCCGGCGATGTGCTGCCAAGCCGCGACGGTATGAGCGTGGAGAACGGCAATACCGACGCCGAGGGACGACAGTTCCTTGCCTACGACCTAACCCTCGCCGACGAAGACGCGCCGTACTATCTTGTTTCCATGGCGACGTTGCCGGGCGGGGCGCGCGTCGCGCTCGGCCCTGACCTGCCGCCGCTTTATTCGACCGACGATGGCTTCGCCGACACGCTTCTGGCTGCCGGGACCGCGGTCGGCGATCCTCTGTGGCGCATGCCCTTCTGGGCGCCCTATGATGCCCGCCTCAAGGCCAAGATCGGCGATGTGAACCATATCTCGGACGGTCCTTTCGCCGGCTCGGTCACAGCGGCGCTGTTCCTGAAGCGGTTTGTGTCGAAGGCGGCCCGCTTTGCCCATTTCGACATTTATGGCTGGGTGCCGCACGCCAAACCTGCCTTCCCCGAAGGCGGCGAGCCGCAGGGCGCGCGGGCCCTGTTCGAGGTCTTCCGGGGGCTGGCGAAACAATGAGTGCTGACAGGCTCGACCCTCGTGTAAACGTTTATCGGGACGATCTGGCGGCGGAGGACCTAATGGGACTGGTCGAGGCGCCACGCTACGCAAAAGGTGTCAATCGCCAGGTAATTGTCGGCGCCGCGCCGCTGCGCCGGGAGCCACGCTTCGACGCGGGCCTGGAGACAGAGTTGCTGTTCGGCGAGATTGTCAGCGTCTATGACGAAAACGAGGGATGGGCCTGGGCGCAGGCGGAAAGCGACGCTTATGTCGGCTATGCTCCCTGCGATGCGTTGTCGAACGCGGTCACTCCGGCGACCCACAGGGTTGCCGCGCTGCGCAGCTATCTTTATCCCGCGCCCGATATGAAAGCGCCGCCGCTCGATCTGCTGAGTATGAACGCATCCGTCGCGGTTACCGGGGAGGCGGAGCGGTTCTCCAAGCTCGCCGATGGCCGTTTCGCGATCGCCGCCCATCTTGCCGATGCCGGCGCTTATGCGGACGACTTTGTCGCGGTCGCCGAGCAATTTCTGGGCGCGCCCTATCTTTGGGGCGGACGCACCAGCATCGGGCTCGATTGCTCGGCGCTTATCCAGCTTGCCCTGCAGGCCGCGGGCGTTGCGTGTCCGCGTGACACCGACATGTTCGAAAAATCGGTGGGTCGCGCGCTGGCTGTCACCGAAGCTCTGAAGCGCCTGTTGCGCGGCGACCTGATATTCTGGAAAGGCCATATGGGCGTCATGCTCGATGGCGAACGGCTGCTGCATGCCAACGCGTTTCACATGGCCGTGGCGGACGAACCGCTGAGCGAGGCGGTTGCCCGGATCGCGAAGAGCGAAGGCCCGATAAAATCGATCCGGCGCATGGGGCACGCGGAAACGGCGTGAGCGCTAGCATGAAAGACCCCGGGCCGGTTCAGGAAATTCCCAAAACGCAAATCCGTATCCAGAATTGGGTGTCTCGCGCATATGGCTTTGCCGCCTTCTGCCTTGCAGCGCTAGCCATCCTCGAAATCACCGACAGGGCCACGCCGTTTTTGCAGACCATGCTCATGGCCGGCATCGTGCTGGCGGGAACGGCGGCCTGGGCGATGCAGGCCAAGCGGAAATGCCCTAAATGCGGCGAAGTTTACGGCTATCACTTTCGTATCGTGAATGCCAATGTCTGTCGAAAATGCGGCGCCGAGTTTCCCAGATGGCGGCCGGGATTGACGGAGGACGGCAAGGAAGACCGATAGCGCGGGCACTAGCTTGCATGGGGCAAGATGGTGCATTGGAGGAATGCAGAAATGACGCTTTCCGCGTTTTCAATGGCGCTTCGGAGCAGCCATTATGGTGCGGCGATCGCAGGCATCTTGTGGGGTGTTTGCATGTTTCCCGATGCCGCCTATGCGGTGAAGGCCAGCTACCGGTGCGAGAAGGGCGTGACATTCGATGTCGACTTTACCGCCAACGGCAAGAAGGCGGTTCTTTTTCTGCCGGGCGGGCTCGACGTGCCGCTTGCCCGCGCCGCGTCCGCATCCGGCTTCCGGTTTAACGGCGGCGGTTATGATTTGCATGGCAAGGACCCCTCGGCGCTGTTGACCAGACCGGAGGGTGATACGATCACCTGCCGGCTGCTGCCAAGGAAGCGGACCCAGGCCGCGAAGGAGGCGCCGGCCGCCGAACCGCCTCCGACCGGCCCGAGTTTCGACTGCGGCGGGGACTTGAATGAAACCCAGCAGCGCATTTGCGCCAACTCCCTGCTGTCAGAACTCGACGGGCGCATGGCCTCGATATATGCGGGCCTGCGCAAGAAGTTGAAAACCAGCGCGCGAAGCCGATTGCGCGAGGAGCAGAAAACCTGGCTTGCCGAGCGCGATAAATGCGGCAAGGACGACAGCTGTATCGAGGATCACTATTACGGGCGCAACGCCTATCTGGAGGAATATGAGGACCTGGGAGCCGCCCCGCCACCTCCGCCTATCGTTGTTCCTTCCTCTCCTTCTCCTCAGGCCACACCGGCCACACCGGCCGCGCCGGCTGCGCCAGCCGTTCCGGTATCACCAGGCAGTCCGGCGGCCCAGACGCTTGAAACGGGAACGGAAACGCCGGCCGCGGCCGCCATGCCGGCCTTGCCATATCCAGGGCAGTCATGGGGTGGGCTCGTGCGTTCGGGGCCGGGCACGAAATACAGGAAAGTCGGCAGTTTGAAAGAGGGCGATCCGCTGGTTTTGCTGGAGGATACCGGCGTTGAACTGAACGGCTATAACTGGTTCAAGATCGAGTATCGCGGACGCACGGGCTATCAGTGGGGCGGTCTCATCTGTGCCAAGGGCCGGGAAGTGAAGGGGGCTTTCAAGATATGCGAATAACGCCCGCTGCCCGCTGCCTGCTGTCGGGATTTGGGAACAGGGGAATGACGCCGGCCATGCGACGGCTGCTTGCTGTAGGCGTGCTGGCATTCACCGCCCTGGCGATCGCGCCCGCCGCGCGCGGCGCCGGCCCCGCCACCGTGAACGACACGGCGCGGTTTCTGGCCGGTATGCGGCCCTCGCCCGGCTCCCCGCTGGCGGTCCTCGCGCGGGAGACGGGCTGGAAGCGTCACGCCCGGGCCATGACTGCCGCCTGGGCTGGCCTCGAACAGCGGCAATTCGCCCGGATCCGCGTCTGGGCGGCGGCCAATCTTCCACCGCGCGGCGGTCCCGTATTCTATATGTTCGGCGGTCCCGATTTCGTCCACGCGCACGCCTTTTTCCCACATGCATCGAGCTATGTTCTGAGTGGTCTTGAACCGGTCGGTGCACTGCCCGACGCCATGAAGGTCAGCGGGCAAGCGCTGGCCGCCGGCCTGGAGAGCCTTCACCGCTCGCTCGGCAATTTCCTGCAATATGGCTATTTTATCACCCGTGAGATGGGCGAGCAGCTGCGCAAAGGAGCGTTTACCGGGACGTTGCCGCTGCTGTATGTTTTCCTCGCGCGATCAGGCAAGACAATCCATCAGGTCGCCTTCGTTTCCCTGAGCGCCAGCGGGTCGGTTGCGCCGAAACGCGGCAAAGGCGCCGCCAGGGCCGTCCGCATTGTCTTCTCGGGCCGGGACGGCAGGATGCGAAATCTCTATTTTTTCCGAACCAATCTCGCCGACGCCGGCGTGGCGAAAAGCGGATTTCTTAAATTCTGCGCAAAATTGGGGACCGGCGCCAGCCTGGTCAAAAGCGCATCCTATCTGATGCATGTCGGTGGATTTTCACGCGTTCGGGAGTTTCTGCTGCGCCACAGCGCGGTGATCGTGCAGGACGATTCCGGGATACCGCTGCGCTATTTCAAACTGCAAAAGTGGCGCTTGCGTCCTTTCGGGCAATATATCGGCCCGATCGAGCAATTCGCCAGCCGCTACCAGCCCGGCATGGCGGAGCTGTTCTCGAAGGGCCGCGCCAGGCCGGTCAATTTCGGCATCGGCTATCGCTGGCATCCGCAGCGCACGACGATATTGGTGGCGGAGCGGTTGGCGGCGCCGGCGCAAGGCGGGCGCTAGTCCGCCGGTTCCTGCCGCCATTCATCGCCGGTTCATTCAAATCATTCAGTATCTGGCGTATGCTGACGTTCTGCATGCGCAACCGAAGCAATCTTGGGAGCGGTTGATGTTCACAAAGCTTGCACGGATTGCCGTTTTCCTTTTGCTGATCGCGGGCCTGCTCACGCCGGCCCATGCCGAGCGCCGCGTTGCGCTGGTCATTGGCAATGCGGCTTATGAGCATGCGCCGCCATTGCGCAATCCGGCGAATGACGCGGAAGCGATTGCCGCGCTGCTGAAACGGCTCGGCTTCGATGTGCTCAAAGGCATTGACCTGTCCGACAAGGGATTCGCGCAGACGATCGGCGATTTCTCGCAGATGCTGGATAAGGGCGCCGAAGTGGCCGTGTTCTTCTATGCGGGTCATGGCTTGCAGGTGAACGGGCGCAACTATCTGGCACCCGTCGACGCCAAGCTCGACCGTGAGGCGAGCCTCGACTTCGAGGCGGTGCGCCTCGGCACCATCCTGACGCTCATGGAGCGGCACAAGGGCACCAATCTGGTCTTTCTCGACGCCTGCCGCGACAACCCGCTGGCGCGCAACCTTGCGCGAAACATGGGAACCCGCTCAACCGCAATCGGGCGTGGTCTTGCCCGTGTGGAGACCGGCGTCGGCACGCTGATCGCCTATGCCACGCAACCGGGCAACGTCGCGCTCGATGGGCAGGGTACGCACAGCCCGTTCGCCGCGGCGCTGCTGAAGCATGCGGAATCGCCCGGGCTGGAGATTGAGGGACTGATGCGGCAGGTGCGCCGCGACGTCATCGACGCCACCAGCGGGGCTCAGGTGCCGTGGAATCATTCCTCGCTGACCGCGCCGTTCAAATTCATCGCGGCGCCAGCAGCGGCGGAGGCGCCGGTGGCGGCGCCAGGCTTCGATCCCAAGGCGATGGAGCTCTCTTTCTGGGATTCGATCCGGGAGGGCAGCAATGCGGCGCTGTTCAAGGAATATCTGAGCCGCTATCCGGACGGTGCGTTTTCGATTATTGCCAGAGCGAAACTGGACGAGTTGAAGGCGCCCAGGGAGCAGCCGAAAGAGGAGAAGGTCGCGGGCCTGCCGGAGAGTTCAACGGCTCAGCCTATGCCGGAGGAATATTCCGATCCGCGCGAACTGACGCGTGCTCTGCAAAAGGAGCTGAAGCGGGTTGGCTGCGATCCGGGAGGGATCGATGGTGTTTGGGGGGCGAAGGCGCGCGCGGCGCTGGCCGAGTTCAATCGGCATGCGAATCTCAAGCTGCCGGCTGGCGAACCAAGCCGTGAAGCAATTGACGCGGTGAGAGGCATCTCTGTGCGTATTTGTCCGTTGACGTCCCGCGACGAAACGGCAACCGGGAAAAGGAGCGACAAGAAAAGCAGATTTGCCGACAGTGTCGAGAAGTGCATTTCGTTCTGGACCAGTTGCTACCGGCGCAACGCATGGCCCGAGTCGGCCTTGAAAACCACGATTGCCGGATGCCGGAAATATGGCTGGACGGTCAAAACCTGCCCAACTCAGTAGACCTCCCGGACACCAGTGCGCAGCGCCGGCGGCGCAGGGCAGGCGCCGAAAACGAAAAATCGCGAAGCAGCCTAATAACCTCGTCCCAAATCCACGACATTTTGCAGTGGCTCGCCTCTATCATGGGCGGCGATCTGCTCCAGCACGTAAGTGCATACGGCGCGAATGTCGGAAATCGAGGCGTTATGGGGTGTGACGATAACGCGGGGATGTGTCCACAACGGGCTAGACGAGGGGAGAGGCTCTTCTTCGAACACGTCGAGCGAAGCGGCCCAGAGGTCGCCGTTGCCGAGGGCGCTCACAATATCGGCCTCGACCTGCAGGCGGCCGCGCCCGGCATTGACAAGCACGGGGCCGGGAAGCGGGCCGTCTTGTGCCAGCCGGGCAAACAGGCCGGCGTTCAGCATGCCTTCGGTTTCCGGCGTATGGGGCAGCAGCGAGACCAGAATGTCGGTGCGGGCCAGGAAGCGGTCGAGGCCATCGTTGCCGGAAAAGCACTCGATGCCAGGAATATCCTTTTGCGAGCGGCTCCAGCCCGCCACCTGAAATCCCAGCGCGGCAAGCTTTTCGCAGGCGTCGCGCCCCAGCACGCCAAGCCCCAGGACGCCGACGCGCACCTCGTTCGCGCCCGGCTGCGGCCAGAGTTCCTTCCATTGGCGTTCCTGCTGCAGCTCCCGATAATCGAGCATCCGGCGCTGATGCGTCAGCACCTGCAGGCAAACATATTCGCTCATCCGCATGGTCAGGTTCGGGTCGACGAAGCGCACCAGCGGCAGGTCGGGCAGCCGCGTGTCGCTCAGAACATTGTCGACGCCCGCGCCGATGGAAAAAATTACCTGCAGATTTGGCAGCGAAGCGAGCACGCCGGGTTCCGGCTTCCAGACCAGCGCGTGGCGAATGTCCTCAAGGTCTCCGCAATCGGGCCAGACGCGGATGTCGAGACCGCCCTCCAGCGCCGCCAGTTCGCGCTTGTAGCGGTCCGGCTTCAGATGCCTGAAAAGGATGAGAAGAGCCACGTCCGAATCCTTGCTGTTGAAGTCTTACGTCGCCACCACTTCGGGATGCACCGTCTCAAGCTCGAAGGCCGCCGCCATCAGTGCCTTGGTGTAGGCGGTGCGCGGTTTGGAGAATATCTGCCGGGCGGTGCCTTGTTCGACGACCTTGCCGTTACGCATGACGATCACATTGTTGGCGAGCGCGCGGACCACCTTGAGATCGTGACTGATGAACAGATAGGCCAGTTTGTGGCGGTCCTGAAGCTCGCGCAGAAGATCGACGATCTGCGCCTGCACCGACATATCCAGCGCCGAGGTCGGTTCATCCAGCATGACAAATTTCGGCTCGAGCACCATGGCCCGGGCGATGGCGATGCGCTGGCGCTGGCCGCCGGAGAATTCATGCGGATAGCGGTCCTGTAAACGCGGCTCCAGCCCAACTTCTTCCAGCGCATGGGACACGCGGGCACGGCGTTCGCTCGCGGAGAGTTCCGGATTCTGGATCAGCAGCCCTTCCTCGATGATCTGGCCGATGGAGAGACGCGGGGAAAGCGACCCGTAGGGGTCCTGGAAAACGATTTGCATTTCCTTGCGCAGGGGGCGCATTTCATTGGAGTCGTGATCATCGATGCGCTTGCCGATATAGGCGATCGGCCCGTCGGAAGAAATCAGCCGCAACAGGGCGAGACCGAGGGTGGTTTTGCCGGAACCCGATTCACCGACGACGCCCAACGTCTGCCCGGCGCGCAATTGCAGCGACAACCCGTCGACGGCCTTGATGTGATCGACGGTGCGGCGGAACAGACCGCGCTTGATCGGGAACCAGACCTTCAGATCGGTGGCCTCCATGACGAGCTGCGCCTTCGAGTTGGCCGTTGGCGGATCGCCTTTCGGCTCCGATGCGAGAAGGTGCTTTGTGTAGGGGTGTTTGGCGGCAGTAAAGATTTGGCGTGTATTGCCATGCTCGACAATCTCGCCGTCATTCATGACATGCACGCGGTCGGCCATGTTGCGCACGATGCCGAGATCGTGGGTGATCAGCAGCATCGCCATGTGAAATTCCTGCTGCAGCTCTTTCAGCAGTTTCAGAATTTGCGCCTGAATGGTGACGTCCAGCGCGGTGGTTGGTTCATCGGCGATCAAAAGTTCCGGCTCGTTGGCGAGCGCCATGGCGATCATGACGCGCTGGCGCTGGCCGCCGGAAAGCTGGTGCGGATAGGAGGCGAGCCGCGTCTCCGGGTCCTGGATGCCCACCTTGTCGAGCAGATCGAGGACGCGCTTGCGCGCGGCGCTGTCGGACAGGCCGCGATGCAATTTCAGCACCTCGCCAACCTGCCGTTCGATGCTGTGCAGCGGGTTCAAGGAACTCATCGGCTCCTGGAATATCATCGAGATGTCATTGCCGCGAATTGCTCTGAGATCGCGGTCGCGCATCTTCATCAGGTCCTGGCCGGCGAACAGCACTTCCCCCGAGGGGTGGGAGGCGGCCGGGTAGGGCAGCAGGCGAATGACAGAAAGCGCGGACACCGTCTTGCCGGAACCGGATTCGCCCACCAGCGCCACCGTTTCGCCCTTGCCGATCTCGAAGGAGATGTCCCTGACCGCGTGCGTCACTTCATTGCCGGAGCGGAAGTCGACGGAGAGGTTCTTGACCTGAACCAGCTTTTTTGTTGCAGCGGTCATGGTTCGGTTCACTCGAATGTCTTGCGCGGGTCGAGCGCGTCGCGCACTGCCTCGCCGACGAAGATCAGCAGGCTCAGCATGGTCGCAATCACGAAGAAGGCGGTGAGCCCAAGCCAGGGCGCCTGCAGGTTGGCCTTGCCCTGGGCCAGCAATTCGCCGAGCGACGGCGAGCCCGGCGGCAGGCCGAAGCCGAGAAAATCGAGCGCGGTCAGCGTGGAGATGGACCCGTTCAGAATAAACGGCAGGAAGGTAAGCGTCGCGACCATGGCGTTGGGCAGCAGGTGGCGGAATATGATCTTCGCATCGGTGAGGCCAAGCGCGCGGGCGGCGGAGATATATTCGAAATTGCGCCCGCGCAGGAATTCCGCGCGCACCACGCCGACCAGCGCCACCCAGGAGAACAGCAGCAGGATGCCGAGCAATATCCAGAAAGTCGGCTCGATGACCGAGGCGATGATGATCAGCAGATAGAGCGAGGGAATGGAGGTCCAGATTTCGATGAAACGCTGAAACAGCAGATCGACCCAGCCGCCGAAATAACCCTGTATCGCGCCCGCGGTAACGCCGATCACGGACGAGATCAATGTCAGCACCAGACCGAACAGAACCGAAAGCCGGAAACCGTAGATGATCCGCGCCACGACATCGCGGCCCTGGTCGTCGGTACCAAGCCAGTTTTCCGTGCTCGGCGGCGCCGGCGCTGGCACCGGCAAATCGAGATTGATCGTGTCGTAGGAGTAGCGGATCACCGGCCATATGATCCACCCGGTGGCCGGCGACGCTTTCAGCACATCCGCGGGGTTCAGATCGAGATTCAGGCAATCCTTTTTGCCGCCCGTCATGATCAGGCAGCGCACCGCCGGATCGCGATAGTCCGCCTTGGTATCGAATTCACCGCCGTACGCGGTCTCGTTATGGGCCGCGAAAACCGGGCTGTATAAGCCGCCGTCGAACTTCACAAGAAACGGTTCGTCATTGGCGATGAACTCGGCGAACAGACTGATCGTGAACAGGAACAGGAAAATCCACAAGGACCAGAAGCCGCGCCGGTTGGCCTTGAAATTCTGCCAGCGCCGCAGATTGATGGGCGAGAGCCCGAAAAATGTTCTGCGCGGCGGCGGCTGGACCTCGGCCGGGGCCGGCTCGATATTTTCATATCCCCTGTCGGCGAGTTTTTCCTGAAGCTTTGTGTCCACCGCCCCGGCCTCACACTTCCCGCGATTCGAAGTCGATGCGCGGATCGACCCACATATAGGTCAAATCGGAAATCAGGCTGACGACGAGGCCGAGCAGCGAAAAGATGAACAGGTTGGCGAACACGACCGGATAGTCCCGGTTGAGGATCGACTCGAAAGACAGCAATCCCAGCCCGTCGAGCGAGAAGATCGTTTCGATCAGCAGCGAACCGGCGAAGAAGGCGGCGAGAAAGGCGCCCGGGAAGCCGGCGATAATGATCAGCATGGCATTGCGGAACACATGGCCGTAGAGCACCTGATGCTGTGTGAGGCCCTTGGCGCGGGCCGTCATCACATATTGCTTCTTGATCTCGTCGAGGAATGAATTCTTGGTCAGAAAGGTGGTGGTGGCGAAGGCGGAAAGCGCCATCGACACCAGCGGCAGCGCCAGATGCCAGAAATAATCGGCTATTTTGGCGTACCAGGGCAGTTCGGAGAAGTTCTCCGAGGTCAGGCCGCGCAACGGAAACCAGTCGAAATAAGAACCGCCGGCGAACAGGATGATCAGCAGGATTGCGAACAGGAATCCCGGTATCGCGTAGCCGACCACGACCACGCCGCTGGTCCAGACGTCGAAACTGTTGCCGTCATTGACCGCCTTACGGATGCCGAGCGGGATCGACACGCCGTAGGAGAGAAAAGTCATCCACAGGCCGAGCGAAATCGACACCGGCATCTTTTCCTTAATCAGGTCGATGACGCTGACGTCGCGGAAATAGCTCTCGCCAAAATCGAAACGGATATAATTCCACAGCATTAGCCCAAAGCGTTCATGCGCCGGCTTGTCGAAGCCGAACTGTTTCTCGAGGCTCTTGATAAATTCGGGATCGAGGCCGCGCGCGCCGCGATATTTCGACGTCACGCCGGCGTCGCCGGTTCCCTGGTTCGACTGGGTCGAGGCGTTGGTGCCGAAGTCGCCGCCCTGGGTGCCGCCAATGCGCGCCGTCGCGGCAACGTCGGTGCCGGTGATCTGGGCGATGACCCGCTCCACGGGCCCGCCCGGCGCGAACTGGATGATGGTGAAGCTCACCAGCATGACCCCGAACATGGTCGGGATAATAAGCAGCAGCCGTCTCAGGATATAAGCGGTCATGGTCGGAATATGGTCCCGGGCTTATCGGGTTGTTTCCAGTTTGGCAGCTTTCGCTTCGTCGTACCACCAGATGTCGATAACGCCGCGCCCGTAAGCCGGCTTGATCTTGGGCCGCGAGAATTTATCCCAGAAGGCGAGATTATGCGCTGCCTTGTACCAGTGCGGAACCCAGTAATGGCCGGCGCGCAATACCCTGTCGAGCGCCCGCGCCGCGGTGACAAGTTCCTCGCGGCTTTTGGTGCCGATAATTTTCTCGACAAGCGCATCGACGGCCGGGTCGGCAATGCCGGCAAGATTGAAGCTGCCATCGGTGCTGGCCGCCTGCGATCCCCAATAGGAGCGGATCTCGACGCCCGGCGTTACGCGCAGCACGTAGCGCTGGGTGATGATGTCGAAATCGAACTGCTTGAGCCGCGACTGGAATTGCGAGGGGTCGACGAAACGGATACGCGCACTGACGCCCAGTTTCTTCAGATTGCGCACAAAAGGCGCGACGATGCGCTCGAATGTCGGTGAGAAGAGCAGGAATTCGATCTCGAATTCCTCGCCTTCCTTGTTGACGCGCTTGCCGCCTTTCAGCGTCCACCCGGCCGCCCTGAGCAGCCGGTCGGCCATCCGCAGCTGCCGCCGCATATTGCCCGTTCCATCGGTAACTGGCGGCATGTAAGGTTCGGCGAAGACGTCTTTCGGCAGCGTGTCGCGGAACGGTTCGAGCAGTTTTAGTTCGGCCTTGCTCGGGGCCCCGGAAGCCTTCATATCGGAATTTTCAAAGAAACTGGTTGTGCGCTTGTAGAGGCCGTAAAACTGGTTGCGGTTGGTCCATTCGAAATCGAAGGCAAAGTCGAGCGCCTTGCGCACGCGCGCGTCGGCGAATTTCTTGCGCCTCGTGTTGATGAAAAAACCTTGTGCGCCGGAGGGCCGTTCATCAGGCAGGGTGAGAATTTTCAGCCGGCCGGATTCGACCTGCGGGATCTTGTATTCCGTCTTCCAGGTCTTGGAGGTGAACTCCTCGCGGAAGTCATACTCGCCCGCCTTCAGCCCCTCGAATTCCGCCGTGCGGTCGCGGAAATACTCGTAGCGCAACTCGGCGAAATTATACCGTCCCCTGTTCACGGGAAGGTCCTTGCCCCAATAGTTGTCGCGCAGCCGGTAAAGAATGAACCGGCCCTGTGCCATGTCGGCCACCTTGTAGGGACCTGAACCCAGCGGCGGCTCCATGGTCGTCTTGTCGAATTCGCGCGTCGCGTAATAGGCCTTCGACAGGATCGGCAAGCCGGCGACGATCATCGGCAGATCGCGAATCTGCGAGCCCTTGAATGCATAGCGCACTGTAAGGGGGCCGAGCGCTTCCGCCTTCTCGACGTCGCGCAGTTGCAACCGGATCTGTGGATGGCCCTTTTCCTTGAGCGTGTTGAAGGAAAAGACGACATCATCCGCGGTGAGTGGCGAGCCGTCGGAGAATTTCGCATCCGGGCGGATATAAAATGTGGCGGCCATCCGGTCGTCCGCCAGTTCGATCGACTTCGCGACAAGCCCGTACATGGCGTCGGGTTCGTCGTCGGCGCGGACCATCAGGCTGTCGAACAGGGCGCCAAGTCCCTGCGCCGCATCGCCCTTCAGAATGAAACTGTTGAGACTGTTGAAGGTCGTGACGCCGGACGACCCGACCATCGACAGCCGTCCGCCCTTCGGAGCGCCGGGGTTCACATAGTCGAAATGGGTGAAGCCGGGCGCGTATTTCAGCGTGCCGAAAACGGAAACGCCGTGGCGCCGTTCGCCCGCGCCCGCCGCCCCGGCGAGACAGAGCATTGCCGCCACGAAGACAAGGTGGAACAGCAGGCGTCCCCCATGAACAGATTTCACTGACGGCATGCGCGCGCGACCATTATTGTGTAGCCGCTTCTAGCTTTTTCGCGGCGCCTGCGTCAAACCACCATGTCCGGAGGAAGGACGGCGACTGCGAGGGAAGTGTCTCTGGCCGGTCATACTTGTTCCAGTAAGCGATGCGGGCATTGGGCGAATACCATTGCGGCACGACGAAATGATGCCACAAGAGCACCCGGTCCAGCGCGTGGCTCACGGCGACCAACTCCTTGCGCGATTTGGCGAAGATGATCATGTCGATGAGTTTGTCGATAGCCGGGTTGCGGATACCGATCCGGTTGCGGCTGCCCTTCTTGTCGGCCGCCGCCGAACCCCAGAAGTCACGCTGCTCATTGCCGGGCGATTCAGACTGGGCAAAGGTTGAGGTAATGATGTCATAGTCGAAATCCTCGACTCTGGCTTGATATTGGGAACTGTCGACGATGCGCAGTTTCGCCTTGACGCCAAGCCGTTTGAGATTCTGGATATAGGGCAATATCACGCGTTCGAAGGCCGGCGAGACGATCAGGAATTCGATCTCCATTTTCTCGCCGCTCTCCTTGTGCTTCAGCGCGCCGTCGCTCAGGACCCAGCCGGCCTGGGCAAGCAGCTGGGTTGCGCGGCGCAGATTGCGCCGGAAGGCGTTGCGGTCCGGGTTGGTGGGATTTGCATAGGCCTTGGTCAACGCCTCGTCCGGGACGTGTTGAGGAAATTCCTTGTGGAGCGCGGCGAGTATTTCCTTCTCCGGCCCCTCCGGCACGCCCTTCGATGCCAGTTCCGAATTCTCGAAATAACTGCTGACGCGGGTATACTGGTCGTAGAACAGGTTCTTGTTCGACCATTCGAAATCGTAGGCCAGGTTGAAGGCTTCGCGCACACGTGGGTCGGCGAATTTCTTGTGCCGCAGATTGAGCACGAAGGCCTGCATCGGCGCGATGCGTTTCAGCGGTATCTTTTCCTTTTTCGCCCGGCTGTCGGCGATCGCCTTGAATTTGTATCCGGTGGCCCAGTTCTTGGCGCTCGTTTCCTGGAAATAGTCGAGCTGCCCCGCCTTGAAGGCCTCGAAAGCCACGGTTGTGTCCCGGAAATACTCGACCTGGAGCTTGGCGAAATTCCACTGCCCCCTCATGACCGGCAGGTCCTTGGCCCAATAGTCGGCCACGCGTTCATAGGAGATGGCGCGCCCGGGTTTAACCTCGCCGATGCGGTAGGGGCCGCTGCCAAGCGGCTTCTCAAGCGTCGTCTTCGACAGATCGCGCGCCTTGCCGTCGGCGTCCTTGCCGCTCCAGTAGTGCTTCGGCAGGATTGCGAGCTGACCGACGATCAGCGGCAATTCGCGATTTCCCGTCACGTCGAAAGTGAAGGTGACTTCATTGTCGCCGGTCTTTTCGACCTTGACGACATTCTTGTAGTAGAAAGCCCAGTTGGGGCTGACCTTGGTGATCGCCTTGAACGAGAAAATCACATCCTCCGGCTTCACCGGCTCGCCGTCGTGAAAGCGCGCCTCGGGACGAAGGCGAAAGGTGACGGACGAATAATCGTCCGGGTAGGAAACGCTCTCGGCGATCAGGCCGTATTCGGTCGATGGTTCGTCGGGGCTGCCGGTCAGCAGCCTGTCGTAGATAAGCCCGATCAGGTCTGCAATGTTGCCCTTGACCGGAAACTGGTTCAGGGAGTCGAAGGTGCCGAGCGCATGCATGCGCACGGTGCCGCCCTTGGGGGCGTCGGGATTGACCCATTTGAAATGCGTGAAGTCGGGCCCGTATTTCGGTTCGCCGACCAGCGACAGGGCGTGATGCCGGACCGGTGCGCCCGCCGCGACGCCGGTTGCGGCGATAAGACCGGTAATGAGCGCCAGGACTATTACTACTGGCCTGGATACTGCCATCTCTGTCCCCCAATTCGGACCGGATCAACAAATGCGCTCGGCGTGCAACGTCGCCCTTGCGCGTCTGTCTAACATGGGATGGCGATTGCGCTCAGCCAAATTACAAAATCGTTAGATAACCGGCGCGTTCGGCAGGAGCGTGATCTGCCGCCGGAGCGCGACTGGATTACCCATGCCGAGGCCGGACGGTCCGCGCTTCCAGTAGCTCCTGCGCGGGCGCCTGCTTACTGCGCTGCCGGTTCGGGGAGCGGCGGCGGGGTGCCGCCGAGGCCACGCAGATAAAGGATCAGGTCGGCGCGCTGCTGCGCCTTCTTGACCCCGGCAAAGGCCATTTTCGTACCCGGCACGAAGCCTTTCGGGTTCGCCAGAAAAGCGCTCAGCTCCTCGTAGCCCCAGGTGCCGTCCTTGGCCTTGAGCGCGTTGGAATAAGAGAACCCGTCGACGCCCGCCATGGCCTTGCCGACAATGGCGTGCAGGTTGGGACCGACTTTGTTGGCGCCGCCGGAATTGAATGTATGGCAGGCCGCGCATTTCTTGGCCGTCTTCTGGCCCTTGCCGGCATCGCCCTTCGCCAGAAGCACCGGCAGGGGAAACTCCGCCACGGCGGCGGCGTCTTCCTTTTTGGTTTCCTCTGCCTCGGGAACAGCGACGTCGTAGCCGAGTTTCTCTGGCGCGTGGGAAGTGAAGATGATATCGCTCAAAGTTCGTGTTCCGAACAGAACGAGCAGAGCAAACAGAATTGCTCCGGCAATTTTGTTGAGTTCAAATCCGTCCATGAAATGCCGCTCCCATTTCCTCCCAAAGCCGCCCGGATGCGCCTTTGACCTACGAGATACAAGCTTCCGGCGTCTTGTGGCAACCGGCTTCCGGCGTCTTGTGGCAACCGGCTTCCAGCGTCTTGTGGCAACCGGCCCTGTATTTTGACAAGGCCGATAGCATGATTCAGGGAGGCGTCATAAGGACGCAGATCAATGAGTGAGGCGCTTGTCGTCATACCCGCGCGGCTGCAGGCAACCCGGTTGCCGGACAAGCCGCTGGCCGATATTGGCGGCAAGCCGATGATCATTCATGTGTGGCGGCGCGCTGTCGAAGCGGGCGCCGGCAGGGTCATCGTGGCTACCGACGCAGCGGAGATCCGGGACGCGGTCGAACAAGAAGGCGGGACAGCGGTCATGACGCGCGCCGATCACCAGAGCGGATCGGATCGCGTTCATGAAGCGGTCGAGGCGCTCGACCCGGACGGGGTGGTGGATTTCGTCGTCAACCTGCAAGGCGATTTGCCGCTGCTCGAACCTGCGCTGATCGGCGCCTGTCTGGAACCGCTGACGAAGCGCCGTTGCGATATCGCCACCTTGGCGGCGGAAATCACCGATGCGGAGGAACGCACCGACCCCAATGTCGTCAAGGTCGTGGGGACGCCCGAGCCGGCGGGACGAATATTGCGCGCGCTTTATTTCACCCGGGCCACCGCTCCCTGGGGCGACGGACCGCTCTATCACCATATCGGTATTTACGCCTTTCGCCGGGCGGCCCTGGAGCGGTTCGTATCGCTGCCGCGATCAGCGCTTGAAAAACGTGAAAAACTTGAACAATTGAGGGCTCTTGAGGCAGGCATGAGCATCGACGTGGCGCTCGTTGACACGGTGCCGCTTGGCGTCGATACTCCCGCCGATCTTGAGCGGGCGCGGGCGCTCGCCACCGGTGCGCCCTGACATTGGCGGCACCGTCCCACAAACGCTTTTTCCGAACACGCCATGACCGCATCCGACAATAACAGTATCGCCTTTCAAGGAGAGTTCGGCGCCAATTCCCATGCGGCATGCGGGCACGCCTATCCCGATCGCGAAGCGGAGCCCTGGGCGACCTTCGAAGGCGCGTTGGCCGCGGTAAAGAGCGGCAAGGCGCGCTACGCCATGATACCGATCGAGAATTCCGTCGCTGGCCGCGTCGCCGACATCCACCATCTTTTGCCCGGTTCGGGTCTGTATATCGTCGGGGAGCATTTCGAGCGGGTCCGGCATCAGCTTATGGCCCTGCCGGGCGCAGAGCTTTCCGACCTCAAGACCGTTTTGAGTCATACCCATGCGCTCGGCCAGTGCCGTAATTCGATCCGTGAACTGGGGCTCAAGCCGGTGCCGGAGGCCGACACCGCCGGGTCGGCGCGGATTGTCAAGCAAGCGGGCGACAGGAGTCAGGCGGCGATCGCATCGCGGCTGGCTGCCGAAATCCACGGTCTCACTATCGTGAAGCCAGATATCGAGGATGCCGAGCACAACACTACGCGCTTCGTGGTGTTGTCGGCGGTGCCGGAGGATGCGGAGCCGGGCGAAGGTCGGGTGATCACGACTTTTCTGTTTCGCGTGCGCAACGTGCCCGCCGCCCTGTACAAGGCGCTCGGCGGCTTCGCCACCAATGGCGTGAATATGACCAAGCTGGAATCCTATCAATTGGAGGGTTCATTCAACGCCACGATGTTTCATGCCGATATTGAAGGCCATCCGACGGAGCGCAATGTGCAGCTGGCGATGGAAGAGCTCGCTTTTTTCTCGAATGAGGTAAAGGTGCTGGGTACCTATCCGGCCTCGCCGTTCCGTCTGGAAGTCGAGACTATGACGCCGTAAAAATTGGCGCGGCGCGCCGTCTTTTCATCAAAATGTGGCGCGTGAATGCGGTTTGTGGTGATCCTTGGACAGGTTGAGCGGTGGACGAAGGCCATTCCATGTCGCGACATAGCGGGCTTTGGCTCTGCGCGGCTCTTGCCGCCGGCATATTGACCGGCGCCACGGGTGCGGTCTTTGCGCAATTCAGCGACGAGGAATTTGGAACGGATGCGTCGCAAACGGCGCCGGTGGACACGCCGGCCCGGGTTCCCAGGCCGGACAGGAAGCCGGCCAATGTGCCGGGGCCCGCGGCAAAGCGGCCGGCCGGCGGCGCAATGGATAGGCCGGACCGTGAACCGAATGCCGCGCCCGGTGTCGCCGTTCCCGAAAAGAAACCGGTGCCCGAGAAACTGCTCACGACACTCCATGAGATCAGCTCCGGCTTCGCCAGGATCGGTGCCGTTGCCGCAAGGACAGGCGACCATGAGGGGCGGGCGGTGATCGAAGAAGACGCCCTGAACGGACGCGGTGCGCCTGAGCGCGAACTTCCTCCTGAAGACAGTGATCCGGTTCCCGGGAAATCCGCGGCAGGCGAGGTTTCGCCCTCGGGTCCCGGCAATGCCGAGCGCGCGGAAAAATCGTCACCCGGCGAGAGACCTGCCTCCAAAGCCGAAAAAGCGGATGTCGAAACCGCCGCGGCGACGCCCGCAGAGGACGCCCTTCGGGACAATGATGCACCGGAAAAGGAAAACCCGGCGGCCGTAAAACCGTCTCGCGCGCCGGTGGCGCTGCCGGTGCGTAAACCGCCAAAACCGCGATATGATCCGGCCGCGCGCAGCAAATCCAAGGATGCGCCGAAAAAGAGCGGGCGGAAAACGCGCGAGCAGCAATGCGTGGCGCTGACGCTCTGCCGGGCGGCCTTTTCGAAATGCCGCTTTTCGAAAGAACGGGACAAGACCGACGAGGAAGGTTGGGAGATCCACAAAAAATACTGCGGCGATCAATATCAGAAATGCATCACCAAACATTTCGGAGAAGGTGAAATGTTCTTCACCCGCTGGTTCCTGCCTTACGATCCGTGTTCCTGAGCCTGGTCGTCACCTGGCCCCGGCCATCCGCGTTCGATCTGCCGGTTTGGCCAAACCGCCGGGGTTGCAGGCCCCGGTCAGGTTTCGATGTCGAGCAGTTCGGCCTCGGTACGCTGAATAACGTTGAGCAATTTCGCCGACGCCTTGTAGAGGATCTCGGCTTCCTTGACCGAAACGAGATCGTCGGTGAATGACGAGAATTGCTGCGCGGCAAGTGCCGAGGGACTTGCGCCCACCGGCGCGGCGAGGGTGAAAGAGGGTGTTCCGGGCAGGTCCCCGCTTTGGGTCGGGGAGGGTGCGGCCGGGTGGGCGATGCGCGAAGCGGCCCGCTCCAGACGCTGGCCGGCGATGTGGAGTCCCGAAAGTGCTGAATTTATCGCCGAGCTCATTCGCCGATGTTAGTCCGGCAAGGCTAACGTCTCGTAAAAAAGGGCGTATTGGGAGCGAATTGCAGCCGATTAACCGAAATCGGCCTTGCCAGAGTGTTACGGCGGGCTGTCTGGTCGGTTTTTGGGTGGCTGTGCCTTGACGGCCCGTTCGCACTTCTGATTACCTCTCATCTCACCATCGGTCGGTTATAGAAGCGAGGTATCGTCATGTTGCGTCTGCTTGTTGTTCTGCTTGGGTTCGGGATTTTGGCGTCCCATGCGAATGCGGGTCCCGCGGCCGCAGCCGTTACCGGCATCTCCAGTTTGACGCATGCCGTGCTCGATGCCGCCGGCGCGCGCGATGATATCGTCAAGGTTCAATCCGGGACGGGAAACAGCGGTTCGACCGGTGGCTCGGCCGACGACCGTTCCAAGCACCGCGTCGTCATATTCACCGATGACAAGGATCGGGTGCGATCGACGCTGAGCGCCATCAAGCGCCTTGGCTACCACAAGGACAGTTATGTTACCGACAAGCCCAACGAGGATTGGAATATCAAATGGGGCGCCGCGGACACGGGGAAAGTCGATGAAGTTCTCGGCGTCATCAAAAAGGAGCTGGGCATCGGCTCGTCGCGGATCAAGCGATCGCATGAGTTTAAGGCCGACGACAACGATATTTTCGTCAATCTGCGTTTCGCCAAGAGCAGCAAAACCGGCGGGTCGGGCCGTTCCAAGCACCGCGTCGTCATATTCACCGACGACAAGGATCGGGTGCAATCGACGCTGAGCGCCATCAAGCGCCTTGGCTATCACAAGGACAGTTATATTACCGATGAGCCCAACAAGGATTGGAATATAAAATGGGGCGCCGCGGGCAAGAAGCAGGTGGATGAGATTCTCGGCGTCATCAAAAAGGAGCTGGGCATCGGCTCGTCGCGGATCAAGCGATCGCATGAGTTTGAGGCCGACGACAACGATATTTTCGTCAATCTGCGCTTCGCCAAGACAAGTGCGTCCGGCCGCGCCAAACACGAGGTTGTCATATTCACCAACGACAAGGATCAGGTGCGTTCGCTGCTGGCCGCCATCAAGCGCCTGGGCTACAGCAAGGACAGTCATATCGCGGACAAGCCCAACGATGACTGGAACATCAAATGGGGCGCCGCGAAAGCAAAGACCGTCGATGAGATCCTGCAGGTGATCGACACGGAGATGGGCATACCCCCGTCGCGGGTGCGCAAATCCCATGAATTCGAGGCCAACGACAACGACATTTTCGTCAATCTCAAATTCTGAGCCGGCGGATGGTCAAAGGAAATGCGAGCCAACCGGATGTGATCCTGTTTTCCACGATCGTTCCGGCACTCTTCATGATTGTAGCGCTTGCCGCCGCGCAGCCGGCTCAGGCCAAGGATCGCTGGTTTGAAAATCCGGTGGAAAAACGCCAGCAGCGGGATGCGCGGGGCGATGGTCCGGGCGGAACGCTGCGGGAGTCTTTTGTCGACCCCGCCGGGGCGAACCAGCCGATGTTCGGCCCCGCGACGGCGCGCAATCTGGAATTTGCGATACGGCGTTACGAAGGCCTGGTTGCCGCGGGCGGATGGCCGCGCATTCCCAACGGTCCTGGGCTGGGGCTGGGCAGCGTCGATGATCGCGTGAGCTTGCTTCGCAAGCGGCTGATCATTACCGGCGACCTGCCGCGCTCGGCCGGCGTTGGCCGCAAATATCTGGACTTTGTCGTGGACGGCATAAAACGGTTCCAGATGCGCCATGGCCTCAAAGCGACTGGACGCGTCTATGGCTCGACGCTGGCGGCATTGAATGTTCCAGCCAGCCAAAGGCTGGCGCAATTGCGGCTCAATCTCGACCGGGTCCGCAAGATTGCGCGGCAGTTGAAGGGCAAGCGTTATATCGTCATCAATATTCCGGCCTATCAGCTGCAGGCCATCGATCGTGGCCGCGTGCATCTCTACAGCCGCGTCATCACGGGCAAGCCGAGCACGCCTACGCCAGTAACGGCCACGAGCATCCGGGCCCTGAATTTCTACCCCTACTGGAATGTGCCGCAGAGCATCGCCGCGCGCGCGCTTGTCCCAAAGGTGATGCAGGACCGCGGCTATCTGGCGCGTGAGCGCATCCGCGCCTTCGCCGGTAGCGGCGAGGTGGATACAACCAGGGTCAACTGGTCGCCGTCGATGGCGCGCCGCTATACCTTTCGCCAGGATCCCGGTCCTGGAAACGCGCTCGGGCTCATCCGGCTGGACATGCCCAACAAGTATACGGTTTATATGCATGACACGCCGCTGCAGAGATTGTTCCGCTACGGAGTGCGCGCCTACAGCGCCGGCTGCATTCGTGTTCACAAGATATTCGATCTCTCCGCGTGGCTGTTGAAGGACAATGGCGGCTGGAGCCGTTCGCGTGTCGATAGTGCAGTGGCAGCGGCGCGCGCTCAAACCGTCAATCTGCCAAGGCCGGTGCCGGTCTATCTGGTTTACGTCACCGGCTGGGGTTTGCCGGACGGGACGGCGCAATTCCGGGTCGATATTTACAATCGGGACGGAACCGACCGGGTGGCCGCCGAGATCGAGGGATCAAAGGCAGAGGTCTCCGCGCTGACGCCTTAGGGATCGGGACCCTCAGGGTTATCTGGCCGCAATCCGGTCATGTGGAGCTGTTACCAGCTGTTGTAGCGGAGAATTTGAACTTGCACAGGAGGTGCTGACGTGGCACCTCGCTTGTGAAGGCAGGGAACGAATCGGCAGGCCCATGCAATTTGTCATATACGCGGCAATCGCACTGCTTCTGTTTGTGTTCCCCGCCGGCAATGCGCGGGCGATGGAACGCGAAGCATCCGCCGCGCCGTCCGAGTCCGCAAAATCTCCCTCCACCATTCCCGGTTTCGTTCTGGAATTGCTCGGCGACGTCTCGGCCAACGATGCCGGCGGCGCAGCGTTGCGGTCGTTTTACGGACGCCTGAACGCCCGGCCGATCTGGACCGATGGCAAGGGTGTTACCGGGGCCGGCGAAGCGGTAAGCGCGGAGATCGCGCGCGCTGGCGACTATGGTCTTGACGCAGCAGATTTTACATTGCCTTCTCGCGGCACAGCGGATTCCGATCTCGAAAAACTTGCCCGGATCGAGCTGCAGCTGAGCCGCGCCGTACTGCTGTATGCGCGCCATGCCGGGGGCGGACGGGTCAAGCCCGGTGCGGTCGGCCCCCAGCTTCGCAAAACGCCGCCGCTCCCCGATCCGGCGGAGGTTCTCGATAAAGTCTCGTCGGGTGATGACCAGGTCGCCTTTCTGCGCTCGCTGCATCCCGCCCACCCGCAGTTCGAGGACCTGCGCCAGCGGCTTCTCGAGTTGCGAAAGACCAAGGGTGAAAGAGCGCGGACTGCAATCCCCGCCGGTCCGGCGCTGCGCAAGGGCGCCAGACATGAGCATGTAGAACTTCTGCGCAAGCGTCTTGACCTGACGCAGGCGCAGGGCGACGCGCGGCTGTTCGACAAGGGTCTCGAAGAGGCAGTCAAAAAGTTTCAGCGCTCGAACGGATTGAGCGCCGACGGTGTCGTGGGCAATGGCACGCGGCGCGTCCTCAACGGCGACACATCCGAGGCTCAGACCGTCAAGATTCTGATCAACATGGAGCGGTGGCGCTGGCTGCCCGACGATCTGGGCGGAGACGCCGGGATCTATGTTTGGGCCAATATTCCGGAATACCGCGTCCGCATCGTCAAGCAGCGTGACATTGTCTTCAGCGAAAGGGTGATCGTCGGCAAGGTCGACAAGCAGACACCGGTCTTCTCCGACAAGATGGAGTGGATCGAGTTCCACCCGACCTGGTATGTGCCGAACTCGATCAAGGTCGATGATATTCTGCCCAGCCTGCGCCGGCCGACCAGCCGGGTCATGCAGCGTTATCATTTGCGTCTTAACTGCGGCGCTCACGGCAGCGATCCGAAGTCGATCGACTGGAGCAGCGTGGATATCCGCAAATGCAGCGTCAGCCAGCCGCCGGGAGCGAAAAGCGTGCTGGGCGACTTCAAGTTCAAATTCCCGAACAAGCATGACGTCTACATGCACGATACGCCGACCAAGGGGCTTTTTTCGCGCACCACGCGCACCTTCAGCCATGGTTGTGTCCGGATCAGGAATCCGCGCCGCATGGCGGAAATCCTGCTTGAGCATGACAAGCAGATGAGCTCGACGCGGGTCGGGGAAATCCTTGGCGGGCGCCGCGCCCTGCATAAGGAAGATCTGAACCGGCATGTGCCCGTCCATATCACCTATTTCACAGCCATCTTCGACGATGAAGGCGTGTTCACATCGCGGCCCGACATCTATGGCCATGACAGGCGGCTTGCCCAGGCGCTTTTGGGCAAGGGCCATATCCTGCCGCCGCCGCCCGTGGCCCTGCGCAAAGCGCGCAAGAAAAAGCGCAATGCAACAACCGCCAGCGAAACCTGGTGGCAGCCGAGTTTTCTGCAGAATTAGGGCACGCGGAAGCCAATGGCTTTAGCGGGCTTCCAAAAAACTCCGGATCAGCGCATAGGCGATTGAGTGCGAGCCCGGCACCGTGAGGCATTCAGGGTGCTCTTCCGCCATCATCTGCCTCACCTCGTCGCGGGAAAACCAGCGGGCGTCCCAGAGTTCTTCTTCATCGAGGATTACGTCGCGCGACAGCGCCTCGGCCCAGCAGCCGACCATCAGCGAATGGGGAAACGGCCAGGGCTGGGTCGCCATATAGGCGACCTCGCCGATGCGGATGCCGGTCTCCTCGAACATTTCGCGCCGCACGCAATCCTCGATGCCTTCGCCCGGTTCCACGAAACCGGCAAGGGTCGAGTAGAATTTGTGCGCGTAGCGCCTGTGATGCCCGAGCAGGCAGTGCTTGCCGTCGGTGACGAGAACGATAACCGCCGGATCCATGCGCGGGAAATGCTCCTGCCCGCAGGCCCAGCAACGCCGCCGCCAGCCGGCTTCGCGTATATTGGTCTTGGCGCCGCAGCGCCCGCAGCAGCGTTGCGTCACATGCCAGGCGGCGAGGGCGCGCGCCATGCCGGCAAGAGATAGCTCGTCTGGCGACAACGCTCCTTGCTGGGCCAGAGACCGCAGATCCACAACGGGCTTCAGACCATCATACCCGCCGGGTGCGGCGGCGGCCTGCGCGGCGGTAAGCGATATGGCGAATATGGCATGGCCGTCCTCGCCGCAACCGAGCAGCAGGGCGGTGGCGGGATCCGCGCCGAGGGTTGCGAGTTCATCGGCCGCGTACCAGCGTATCGACGTATCGTTTCGATCTTCACCTGATTCGACGGCAAGCGAGAGGTCCGCAAACAGCAGAAAGCGACTGTGCGGGTCGGCAATGCGCGCCGCCACCCATTCGAGATCGCCGCGCTTTTCAGACATACGGTTCAGCCGGCGTGTCGCGCCGACGCGGGGGATGGGGAAATCTTTGCGGTCGGGTGTTTGCATGAAGCGGAGGTGGTTCCCAGCAGTAAGGCGCGTCGCATTCTGCGTTCCCAGCGCCCCGCACGCAAGCCGTGGCATTTATCCAGAGCCGCATTGCCCCCTTGCAACCCCACGCCCTTTAACTGGTATACTCGCGCCCGGGAGGTTGGCGGCAGACGCGTGTCTCGCCAACCGGGTCAGATCCGGAAGGAAGCAGCCCCAACGAGTTCGCCGCGGGTTGCATGTCCAGCCTCCCACTTTCGCCCGATCACCTGAAATCGCGATGACCACGCCGAAAATGCCGTCCAAGGGTTCGAAGCAGAAAGCGTCCGGCGCGGTCGAGCAGACCGCCGGCTATGCAGTGCTGGCGCGCAAATACCGGCCGCAGAATTTCAGTGACTTGATCGGGCAGGACGCGATGGTGCGGACGCTTCGCAACGCGTTCGATACCGGGCGTATCGCTCAGGCATATATGCTGACCGGCGTGCGCGGCGTCGG
>JAJFHO010000240.1 GCA_021775575.1 Hyphomicrobiales bacterium | reverse complement strand
AACAAGAAGAGCGTAACGAGCTCATCCTTCCCGGGCGTGCCGTCCCGGACCCGGGGGTATTACGGCCCCCGCGCCTGAGGCTGGAGCTGGTTTTTGCTTTGCGCTACCGCTTCGCTGCTTGAGCGCCTTATGCCCTCAAGTAGCCCAAAGGGCGGTAGGGCGAAAAAAGACCAGCCTAAAGACGCCGGGCGGAATTCGAAAAGAAGCCGTGCGCGGGGCGCTGGAAAGTCGCCTCACTAAATCGGATGCGGTTTTTCAGCGTCCTGCGCAGTCCCCGCCTTCGCGGGGGACATTTGGCTCTTTGACACACGGGCGCTCGGAAGAGCGTCCGGACCTATCGTCACATCCAGCCGTCATTGCCCCCTCGCCGGACGGGGTTTGTATCCCCGTCCGCATGTTCATACAGAGTCGCGAAACGTTCGGTGTTTTAAGAATGTGAGGAGAGGGGTGTAGCCTGCTTGTCACAACGCCGGTTCAACTCCCCACGACAAGCGGCTGTGTCAGCCTTTGCAATGCCGCAACGACGCTGTGGGCGGTGATCTTGCCGGTGCGGGAGTTTTCATCGCTGGGGATGTTCTCGATGCTCATTGTGAAGTCGGCGCTGTCCGAGGTCACGGCAACCGACTGGATATTTCGCGTGACGCCTGGATCGGCCCAGATATCGACCTGTGTATCATCTGGTCCGGCACCTGCCAGGGCGAGCGCCGCGGCCACATTCAGATTGGCCGGGAAACCCCTGGCGGCTTCTCGCGCGGTGCCGGAAAACAGCAGTTTGGGTTCGCTCAGCCCATCGAGGGAGATGCCGTTTTCCCGGATGTAAGGCGCGTCTTTCAGCCCCGCCGGCGGTTTGCGGGTCGTCAGCTTGACGGAACGAATGCCGCCCGATGCCGCCGCGCGCACCGCATCGAGACCGATGAGCGCACCGGTGGGCACAATGATCTGGCCTCCGCTCTCACGGGCAAGGTCGATCAGTTCCATATGCCCAAGAAGCATACCCACCGAGAGCGGCATGAATATGCGCCCGGATTCGATGGCTGGCCTCGCCACTGCCATGAAATGCGCTGCCGGAATACATTCGACGATCACATCCGCATTGCCGCAGAGCGTATCGAGGGGCACAACGTCGGGTGGGCTGGCGAAATCCGCGATCCGCGCCTTCGCCTTGTCCAGATTTCGCGCCGATACCGCGGTGAGGGTCATCCCCTCGATACGGCCTGCATCCACGCAGCGCGCTACCGTCATCCCGATTGCCCCGAGCCCGGCGATGGCAAGGCGCAAAGGAGTAGTAGAGTTTTGTCCCATCTATTTTCCTGTCTGTAGGACCGGTTGTCATGGCGGATAGAGCGGAGGTGTCGACGGGCCTTAACGGCCCTGGAATTTCGGCGGTCGTTTCTCCATGAAGGCGGCAATGCCTTCCGCGCCGTCCTCGCTGGCGTTGATGGTATCGACCTCGGCGCGGGCCATGCCGGACAGTTCCGTCGGGCCTTTCGGGATGGTCCCGGCGACGAAGCGTTTCAGCATGCGCGAGGGCAGCGGCGCCTGGGCGGCGATGCGGGCGGCGTAATCCATCGCCGCGTCCATGACGTCGCCGGCCCGGACCAATTTATTGACATAGCCGACCTCATAGGCGCGGTTGGCATCGATTGGGTCTCCGGTCAGCAAAAGCTCCATGGCAATCTTGTGCGGAATGCGGCAGGCGAGCGTCGAGATCAGTCCGCCCGAAAAACCGATCTTGACCTCCGGATAGCTGAACATCGCATTGTCCGCGGCGACCAGAATGTCGCACATGGTGGTCAGCACCATGCCGCCGCCGACGCACCAGCCCTGGACCGCCCCGATCACCGGTTTATCGACAGGCACGCCAACGCCGGGGAGGCCCCGGAAAAGATCATGCGGGATGGCCTTCAAATCGGCGCCGGCTGAAAACGCCTTGCCGTTGCCGCTCAGCACGGCGACGCGGTCTTCATCGCTCGCCATGAAGCGCTGCCACGCCGCTTCCAGCCCATCGACGATCTCGGCATCCAGCCTATTCATGCGCTCGGGCCGGTTCATGGCGATAACCGCGATTTGGTCGCGCGAAGCGTAGGTGACGGCGTCGTTGCTCATGGCGGTGTATACCCGGCCCTTTACTAGGTCGAAATAACCGGCATTTCCCGGATTGCCTTTTAACCCATGACGACCGTATCCAGATTTCGCCGTCATTGTAATGGTTTTGCCCGTGTGCTCGGCAACCGGCGTCAGCTCAGAGTGGCAAGGCCAATCGATCAGCCACCCGGACAAACAGAATTACCATTTACAATGTTGGACGCTGTTTGGGGGCAGTCCCGTCATCCGCCGTACCCAGCCGTCCGAACATATACGGATCGAACAGCTCGACAAACTCGGTCAGGTTCCGATTGACGTTGCCGTGACGGGAACGCTTGTCGATCTGGCGAAGATCGGCGTGCGGCTTGAGCCCGGCGGTCTCTATACGATCTCCAATGGTTCGGCGCGCCATGTTATCAAGTTTTCGGTACTCGCTGAGCCAGACGTTCCACTGCTTTCCAGATTTCTGCCGATGTAGCAATTGCGTCACATTCGGTGCGCCTGGCTCCGTACAGAGCGTGTGGTGCCTGCGAAAGGAAAAAATAGATTCTCTCAACCCTTGCCCCGCGGCTTTCCAATCGCCAGATGGGTCGATAGCTGATCGCCGAAAAGAGAAGGAAATCCCGTGACAGACATCGTTACCCGCCCCGGCACGAAGGACGACGCCCGGGCGCTTGCTGAACTCATCAATTTCGCCGGCGAGGGGATGCCGCTCTATCTGTGGGACAAGCTGCGCGAGGGCGGTGAGACGGACTGGGAGGTCGGCTGCTGCCGCGCAGCCCGCGACGAAGGCGGATTTTCCTGGCGCAACGCGACTATTGCCGAAACCGGCGGCAAGGTTGCCGCCTGCCTGATCGGATATCCTCTTGCCGACACGCCGGAGCAAATCGACTATGACACGATGCCGCCCATGTTCGTGCCCTTGCAGGAGCTTGAGAATCTCGCGCCTTCTACCTGGTATGTGAATGTGCTGGCGGCCTATCCGGAGCACCGGGGCGGGGGGACAGGCACATATTTGCTCGGGATCGCCGAACAAAAGGCGCGCGAGGCCGGGTGCGCGGGGCTGAGCATTATCGTATCGGACACCAACACCGGCGCCCGGCGCCTCTACGAGCGTTGCGGATACCGCGAGGCGGCAACCCGCTCGATGGTCAAGGAGGGCTGGGACAATGAGGGCCGGAACTGGGTTCTGCTTTTGAAATGATGCGCCGAAACTGGCGCAAACGCAGGCGATTGGCAAAAAAGTTTAATCTGCCGTTAACCTTCTCGGTGTCAAAATTGCCTATCGGAAATGGCGTGGGGGCCAGAACGATGGCAATGTCCGCAACTGCAAAACTCAATGAGGATCTTTGTCCGGTATCGGATGACTGTTTCAGCGAATTGAGACAGGCCGAGCCTCCCGACGCTGTCGAGATTGCAAAGACTCTGCCTGCGCAGCAACGCGCGGACCTGGCGACATTCTGTTACAGCCGGCGGCATTTGCATGCATTGGGGCTGATGATTGCCTCCACCTGCGAGTGCCGCGAACTGGTCGAGGCGAGTGCGTCGGCGGGGCCGGTGCTCTATCAGCAATCCCGCGATCCGGACAGAACGCTTGCGCAGGAATCACTGCCCGCCGGGCATCGCCCGCCCAAGCCGGTGTCCCTGGCGCAAACCACGACAGAGTAGCTTGCGCTGCCAATTTCCGTTTTTTAGAACGATTGGGATCAGGTCGCCGGCGCTGCCAGCATGCCGGCGTCGATCCAGCCCTTGAGATATGTCGCCGCGCGCAGGGGCGCTTCGTCCTCACCCGCATATGCCGCCAGCATTTCGCACAAGGCCGAGAAAGAAACAGCTTGCGCGGCTTCGTCCCACATCATTGCTTCGTCGCCGGCAAGAATACGGAAGGTTGCCATTGCCTCGGAACGATAAAGGATGAGTTGCGCGGGTTCGGCCAGCGGCGAGACAGCGGGCGGTTCGGTGTCTTCATTCAGCGCCCGCCAAATCTCGGTTGCGTTGCTCGTGAGCGTCAGACGGCGAACGGCCGGGTGCGGGGTGAAGGTCAAGCCGGCCCAGTCCTCCCCCGGAAGCGACGCCAGGTCTTCCATCGCCAGCGCCGGTGCATCTTGCGCATCGAAAACGTCGTTCAGCGCCATTTCCAGCGCGGCAAGATCGGCCAGGGCCGGGGTGTCGCTATACGGCGCCGAAGCCGCCAGAAAGCCGGGCAAATGCCGGCCGAACCAGCGCGCGTTGCGCGTATGCGACGGGTTCGCCTTAATATAGGCGCGCGCCATCGCGTCGAACTGGTCGTCGCCAAGCAGCGTGCGCAGCTTCTCATAGTCGTTGGTGAGGAACTCGACGAGCCGCAGCACATAGGCGTTGCGGTAGACGCCGAGCAATATGTCGCGCTTTTCCTTGCTGGAGTCGAGCAACTCAGCCAATACGGCGTCGTCGCCTTCAACGACCGCGCGCTGAAAGCTGTCCTGCAACGCCTTGAGGGAATTCATTGCGCGGCCTGACTTTTACGCCGCGGAACCGGCATTGACTTGAGCGCGCCGGCGGCAATGCTCCGGGCCGTGTCCAGCTCGCCAAGAAGATCCTTCAACGGCGGGATGTCGTCGTCGCGCTCGATCATTGTCGAAACCGGGCCGAAGCGCTCCAGCGCATAGGCGTATAAATTCCAGACATCATCGCAAACGGCTGCATCATGGGTGTCGATGATATGGGTTCCCATATGGCTGTGGCCGGCCACGTGGAACTGCACAACACGCTCGGCGGGGATGCC
>JAJFHO010000239.1 GCA_021775575.1 Hyphomicrobiales bacterium | reverse complement strand
AAACGATGAGGCGACAAACTTCACATCGCCGTTCGTCGACCAGAACCAGACATACACCTCGCATCCGTCGCACCAGATCTTTGTGCGCGACTATAACGCCGGTCCAAACGGTCCGGTTGCCACCGGCTTGCTGATCGAAGGTACCGGCGGCGGCATGGCGAATTGGGGTGATGTCAAAGCGCAGGCGCGTGACGTGCTTGGTATTGAACTTACAGACGCCGAAGTGCTCAACATTCCGCTGTTTGCGGTTGACCAGTACGGTGAGTTCCTGCGCGGCGCAAACGGCCTTCCGCAGTTCGTCATCGAACTGCAGAATGCACAGGGTGATGTCGTCGGCACCACGCTGGTTGAAGGACTACTGCCGGCGATGCAGGGTGATCCAGGCCGCAGCCTCGAAGATGCGGTCGCGCTCGCACAGCAGGTAGAAGACGGTGCGGGCACAGGTCTCACAGCGGCTGCCTCGCTAACGGGCTTCGCGTTCCTGCTCGACATTGCGCATACCGCGGCGCCGGTGTTCGACCAGAACGGTGATCTCGCGCAGGATCCCGACATGGTCGCCGGTGCGCCGAATGATCTGCCACCGCCGTCAGGCACCTACGACAACGAGCTACTCGATGCCCACTTCATCGCCGGTGATGGACGTGCCAACGAGAATATCGGCCTGACCGCGGTCCACCATGTCTTCCACCAGGAGCACAACCGCCTAGTCGAGCACACCAAGCTGACGCTGCTGTCTGGCGAGAACAATAGTGACCTCGGCACGGTCGGCGATGCTGACGGTGTGCAGGCCGCCCTCGATCTTCTCGGCGGGTATCTTAACGGCGGCGTGCCGCAGGGCTTTGTCTTCCTCGACCGCGCTAACTTCGCCAGCGATGCCGCCTTTGACGCGGCACTGGAAGCCCAGGCACTGACGCTGAACTGGGATGGCGATCGCCTGTTCCAGGCGGCCAAGTTCGGCACCGAAATGCAGTACCAGCACCTCGTGTTTGAAGAGTTCGCACGTAAGGTGCAGCCGCTGGTCGATCTGTTCGCCAGCTACGAGACCTCAATCGACGCTGCGATTGTCGCCGAGTTCGCCCACACCGTCTACCGGTTCGGCCACTCGATGCTGACCGAGAACGTGCCGTTGATGGACACCGACGGCAACCTTACGGAAGTCGGCCTGATCGAAGCCTTCCTCAATCCGCTCGGCTTCCATCACCAGATCCAGGCCGATGGCCTGCTGCCGACGACGGGCCTCGATCCGCAGGACTCATCGATTGTGGCCGGTGCGCTGGCGCGTGGTCTGACCCGGGAGGTCGGCAACGAGATCGACGAGTTCGTCACCGATGCGCTCAGGAGCAACCTGCTTGGCCTGCCGCTCGATCTTGCCGCGATCAACATCGCACGCGGTCGTGACACCGGCATCCCAAGCCTGAACCAGGCTCGCACCGACTTCTTCGAAGGTACGGGCGATACCAAGCTGAAGCCTTACGACAGCTGGGTGGACTTTGCGCTGCACTTGAAGAACGGCGGTGCTTCGATCGTTAACTTTATTGCGGCCTATGGAACGCACGACCTGGTCGAGCGGCAGACGACCGTGGAAGCCAAGCGCGCAGCTGCATTTGCGCTGACGACCGGCGATGACACAGATATTGCGGCGCTTGACGGGACTTATGTGGCCACGGAGATCGCCGATCGCCTCGACTTCCTCAATGCACAGGGTGCGTGGGCGGGTGACACCCAACTAGGCGGTCTCAATCTGGTCGACTTCTGGATCGGTGGGCTCGCCGAAGCGATCGAGCCGTTCGGCGGCATGCTGGGCTCGACCTTCAACTTCGTTTTTGAACAGCAGCTCGAAGACTTGCAGGACGGTGACCGGTTTTACTATCTCGGCCGCACCGGCGGCCTCAACTTCCTGAGCCAGCTTGAGCAGAACTCGTTCGCCAATATGATCATCCGTAACACGGATATCGGCGACAATGGTGCCGACCACCTGCCAGGTGACATCTTCTCGACGCCGAACTGGATTCTGGAAGTCGATCAGACGCGTCAGGTCACCGGCCTCGGCGTTGACGGCCGTGACGACCCAACAGGCGACGGTGCCTCCGGTGGTGAACTCAACCCATTCCTGGATCTCGGCTCCAACTCACTGGTTATCCGCGACAACCCGAACACACCAGGTCCGGACACCAACTACCTGCAGTACACCGGCGGCGATCATGTTGTGCTCGGCGGCACGGAGCAGAATGATACCCTCATCGGAGGTGTCGGCGACGACACGCTCTGGGGCGATGGCGGCGACGACGACCTGGAAGGCGGCGACGGCGGCGATATCATCCTCGGCGGCTCAGGCGACGACGTTATCACTGACATCGGCGGGCCGAATAACCTGCAGGGCCAGGACGGCAACGACGCCATCTTTGCGGGCGGCGGTGAATCTCTAATCCTCGGCGGTGCCGGCCAGGACTTTATCCTACAGGGCCCGGATTTCGCTGAAACGTTTGGCGGCCTCGGCAATGACTTTATCAACGCCGGCGATGAATCGAACATCGTCTTCGGCAATGAGGGCAATGACTGGCTCGAAGCCGGAGGCGGCAATAACCTCCTCGTCGGCGATAACGGAGATCCGTTCCTCAACTCGACCGCTGGCGGTCACGACGTCTTTCTCTCCGGTCTCGGTGACGACGATTACGATTCCGAAGGCGGAGATGACATCATGGAAGGCGCCGACGGCGTCCAGCGCTTCGAAGGTCTCAATGGATTTGACTGGGCAACGTACAAGGATGTCGACCAGGGCGTGAACGTT
>JAJFHO010000238.1 GCA_021775575.1 Hyphomicrobiales bacterium | reverse complement strand
GGAGCTGTCTAGAGTTAGCGGAATAACGACTGCTTGCAGCGCTATTTCCATGCCATTGGCTAAGACGATTTCTTCGAATCCGCTGAATCCATATCTACTCTCGCTAGCTGAGATATCTGCCTGAGTTAGATCAAAGAGGATTTTCCGGCTTTGGTCAGTGGCTGATACCGAATTGGCGAGGGCGATTGACCAAAACAATAATCCCGAGACGATCCCCAGCAGGCTATGAGTGAATCCACTGGTGTAGCTACTCCGATGGTGAGAATCGGTGAATCTACTTATTAGTTCTCTGATTTCTTGCTTCTGTGTCATTCCCTCTCCGTTTCACTTCGAATCCACTATGAAGAGGGGCAAGGCTGGCGCCGATAGCGTCAACCAAGTCCGAGATGTTCTAATACACTGTGTAACAATAGATTAGTATGGGGGGGAGTGGAGCAGGAATAGAGATAATGGAGTTCTCTTGTCGAGTCTCCACCTCAGATATGGGGAGCTGGCAACAAAAAAACTGCTAATTCTGGAAATCGACTACACGATCGAAGCGCTGTTAGGGCCTTCGAGTTCGCTGATTTTCATTTTCAACGATCTGTTAGTTATTGCGAGATTTTAAGTTATAGGCAAAAAAAAAGAATAATAGGACTTGACTGTGAGGGGTGAAAAGGTGATAATAATGGTCGAAAACGGTGAATAGTGGTGATGGTCACCACTGGAAGCTCTGAGAGCTTTTTTTCGACCTAACACCTCCTAACCCAGGAAGCTCCAACAAGGTGATCGGTTTTTACGGCCAATTCAAGGTTAATCTCGACCCGAAGGGAAGAATCTCTCTTCCGTCGAAGATTCGACCTAAGGATGAAGGTGGAATCGCTGAGAGTTTGGTACTCACTCAGGGGTTGGACGGGTGTCTTACACTCTACACTCAAGAAGAGTGGTCGAAGTTTCAAGAGCGGCTCGATGATCTTAGTGTCACTAAACGTGATTTTCGTTTTGTCAGCAGATTTATATACTCCTCGGCAAGTATTGTCGAACCGGATAAGCAGGGGCGCTTCTTGATTCCGGCGAATCTTCTAGAGGTAGCCGGTCTTGAGCGCGATGCGCTGGTGATTGGCGCATACCGCTGGATAGAGATCTGGAATCCGGACCGCTACAAACAGTTCCTCGATCAACATGGCGGCGCTCTTTCTGAGATCGCCGACGGATTATTCTCGAATGACGGAACAGGGAGTGAGTGAATACCGGCATGAGCCTGTCTTGGTTGTCGAAGTTGTTAACTGGCTCAGCCTCCCCAGGGGAGGGGTATTCATTGATTTCACTGTCGGAGGTGGTTCGCATCTTGCGCGGATCGCCGAAGAGTCATCTCTCGATTCTCAGTTGTACGGCGTTGATCGTGACACTCTTGCTGTTGAAACAGCAAGGGCGCGCTTGGCCAGCTTTTCCCAAGTTACCGAAATAATTCACGCTCCGTTTGCTTCAGCGGTAGATTCGCTGGCGGAGCGACAAATAGAACAGATACACGGCGCGCTTTTCGATCTGGGAGTTTCTTCCCCGCAAATCGACCGCGCCGAACGTGGGTTCACCTTCCAACAAGGTGGTCCACTTGATATGCGCATGGATCGCGATATGACTCTCACAACCGCCGCCGACATACTGAACACTGCCAGCCAGGCTGAGTTGACTAGTATGATTTACGAGTACGGGGAAGAGCGTCGCGCTTCGCGAATTGCTCGGGCGATTGTCGCAGAGCGCGAAAGCCAGCCTTTCAGTGAATCAAGACACCTCCGAGCTCTTCTGGAAAAAACTCTCGGTCCAGCCAATCTGACTAAGACACTTGCTCGTGTCTACCAGGCTTTGCGCATCAAAGTCAATGACGAACTCGGCCAATTGCAGAGTGGTCTGGAAAAGGTGATTGAATTACTGGCTCCCGGTGGCAGAGTTGGAGTAATAAGTTATCACTCGCTTGAGGATCGGATCGTCAAGAACACATTCAAGTCACGAGTCGGGGAGTGTGTTTGTCCGCCGAACCTACCTGTTTGCGTCTGCAACCCGACATCGACTTTGAACATTCTTACGCGCAAGCCAATCACGCCGACAGCAGAGGAGATCAGCGCCAACCCACGAGCTCGGTCAGCCAAGTTCCGTGTTGCTGAGAAGATTGAGGTGAGCGACTGATGAACGATACAGCTTCGATTCTTAGTGGTCTCCGGCAGGCAGGTTCGTCAGGCTCGCGAAGCCCGATGCGTAAGCTGGTTTCAAGTCGTCTACTTACAGGATTGTTTGTTGTGATTCTCTTGGTTGCTGGCGCTTGCTTGTACATCTGGCAGAGAGTGCATGCGCTGGACTTGCTTGCCGAGGTTAGCCAGCTCGAACAGGTGAACCATGATTACCGTGATCAGTTACAGAAAATAGATGCGAATATTGTTGAGTTGTCGCGTATTGGGCGAATCAGTGAAATAGCAAAGCGTGATTTCGGTCTTGAGCCCGCCGGCCTAGATCGTCTCTACGCTGTGCGTTTTCAGGAATCATCAGCTGGCGCCAGTGGAATGCGCCAACTGTTGAATGCATTCCAACGCTCGGTAGCGGCGTTACCAGGTATCGAGAGTTCTGAGGCTCACGCCGAAGAACTCTTTGACGATCAAGAGCGTTGACCGAACCAAGCCGTCTCAAGCCGTCTCAAGACTGAACAAGCGCTAAGAAAACAAGAGCCAGATAAGACCACAAACGCCCCCTCATGAGAATCACTCAGAAAAACACAAAAGCTAGATCGCGCCGTAGTGGCGGGCGCAATATCTCTGGTGAAAAACTGCGCTTGGGAGTTGTGCTAGCGGCCCTAGCTTTGACATTCTCAGCAGTAACAGCTCGTCTTTGGTATATTCAAGTGTCCCAACACAAGCGCTACCTAGAGATCGCGCTCAAGCAGTCGACTGGCAAGATACCTTTGCAGGCTGAGCGCGGAACAATCTACGATCGCACCGGTCGCCCTGTAGCGCACAATGTCGTTCGCGCTGGCGTGTTTGTATCTCCTCGCAGCGCCGAGGACGCTAAAGCAGCTGGGCGCTATCTTGATAAACTCTTCAGCAAGCGCCGCGGCTACCATCAGAGAGAACACAAGATCACACGCGGCAAGTTTCGCTGGATAAGGCGCGGAATTGATGATGCGCTAGCTAGAAAAATTCGTCTAGATGCTCCCGCTGGCGTGTTTGTGATGGATGAGAGCGGAAGAGAATACCCTTATGGCTTAGTTGGAAAGCAAATTCTTGGCTACACGGATATAGATAACAACGGCATCTCTGGAGTTGAATCGCGTTTTGATGAAGATCTCAAGGGTGTTGATGGCAAGGCTGATATTCAGCGCGATGGTTTGCGCAATATCTACAAAGTAGACGAGAATCCACTTGTTAAACCACAGCCAGGGCAATCGTTGATTCTCACTGTTGATTGGGAGTTTCAAGAGATAGTCGAAGAGGAATTGCGCGCCGCTGTGGAAGAGTTTAATGCGCAAGGCGCATCAGCATTGTTTGTAGATTGTGCGACTGGTGAAATTCTATCTGCCGCGCACTATGATCCGACAGAAAAACACCCTGGAAGACCTTCCAAGCTCAAGTCGATTACAGATTCATTTGAACCGGGTTCTATATACAAGATCATTACTGCCGCAGGAGTATTGGATGGTGGAATCGCCACGCCTGACCGTCTCGTATATTGCGAAAAAGGAAAATGGCGGCTTGGACGGCGTACGCTTCATGATGACAAAGAGCTTGAGGATGTCACTTTCCACCAGACAATCTCCAAGTCTAGCAATATTGGTGTAGGAAAACTCGCGATTGAGCTTGGCGGGGAAGGGTTGATTGGAGTTTCGCAAAAATTCGGAATCGGACAAAAAACTCGTGTTGATTTCCCAGGTGAGCAGGCTGGAGTATTGCACACGGACATGCGCTGGTCAGATTACAATATTGCAGCCCTTTCAATTGGTCACTCAGTTACCGTCACACCAATCCAAATGGCGATGGCCATTGCTTCAATCGCCAACGGTGGCTCGCTCTATCGCCCACACTTACTACGTGGCGTCGTCTCCGCTAACGGAATCACTGAGGATAATCGAGAGGCTGAATTTGTCTGTCGCACTATGAAGTCTGAGAACTCCGAATTACTGCGCGCGATGCTTGAGGATGTGGTTGATACAGGCGGAACAGCTCCCCCGACCAAATCGGCAATCGTCAGTATAGCTGGAAAAACCGGAACAGCCGAGGTCCCAAGACCTGATGGAAAAGGTTATTTTAAGAACAAGTTTATTGCATCATTCGTAGGATACTTCCCAACAGATGAACCTAAAGTTGCAGGAATTGTGATTATGGATCGCCCTGAGCCGATTCATTACGGTGGTTACACTAGTGGCCCAGCATTCAAACGTATGGCAGAGCGCTATGCGATGGCGAATCCGAAACAGTTTTCACCGGCGAGTCACCAGTTGTTGGTTTCTGTAGATGGAGGCGTTAAGGGTAAGCCTACACCAGATCTAATGGGGATGGATGTTGCTTCAGCCCACAAGAAAGCAGCGCGCGCCGGAAGCGCGGCGCAAGGGGCGCTGACTGAAGGACGGATTGTTTGGCAGTTTCCTCCAGCTGATGCGCCGAATGTCTCAAGTGGGCCGATTGCTGCGTTGAGCGTTCCGTCATTTACAGAGCAAGTTGCGCGAGCTAATAATCCTGACGGCAACAAGAATGTGAAGATCCCTGTATTGGTTGGCCTGACAGTTCGGCAAGCGGCGATGTTGCTGGCTCAGATGAAATTGCAATTCCAGATCGAAGGGATCGGACGAATAACTGATCAGATTCCAGAGTCTGGGAGTATAATCAGCAGGGATGAAACTATTACACTGCGGGCGAATACCGTCGCAGCGAGTTGAGCAACAGCTCAGTCACACCTCAGTCACATTTCTGTGGCAGGTGGGCGAGCTTATTGAACGTGAAGATGATTGTGCAAGAGAAACAGAATAATATGTCACGGGCATCTCTGAAGAGACAACAAGGGAAACGACAAGGAAGTCGAGTAGTGATGAAGAAGGGATTGTCATAGTGTCAATAAAGCTCAATGACCTCATTCATGCGCTAGACAGCCACGAGCTTGTCAGTGGAGACCTCGATCGCGAAGCCACTGGTTTGGAGTATAGCTCCAAAGAGATTGAGCCAGGCTCTGTCTTTGTCGCCACTCCTGGAATGAATGTAGATGGGTTTGATTTTGCGGCTGAGGCTGTGGAACGTGGAGCAGTTGCTGTGGTCTCAGAGAGGGACAACGAGCAAAATCTCCCAGTCATATGGGTAAGGACATCTGACTGCCGCAAAGGGCTCTCGGATCTAGCGGCGAAGTATTATAACTACCCAGGTAAACGTCTCAAGGTTTGCGCAATCACAGGTACGAACGGTAAAACGACATCGGCATTCATGCTGAAACAGTTTCTCGAAGCGCGAGGTAAGAAAGTTGGACTAATAAGCTCGCTGGTGTATGACACTGCGGGTGATCTCTTCACCGCAGAGCGAACGACACCGGAATCACTTGATGTGCAACGGCTATTGTACCTTATGCTCGCAAACGAGTGTAACAATGTAGTGATGGAAGTCTCGTCACACGCCTTGTCTCTACATCGAGTGGAGAATATTGAGTTCAGGGTTGGATTGTTTACTAATTTCACAAGAGACCATTTGGATTTTCACGGAGATATGAAGAGTTATTTTGAGGCCAAAGCTAGCTTGCTAGACAAACTTGATGGGCTCACCAAGTATTCAGTGATAAATCTAGATGTGCCAGAGTTTCGTGATCTCTTCGGGAGGATTAAGTCAGCCTATCTTAGTTTTTCTCTTGAAGACAAGGCCGCTGACATTTACACAACCGCTTATGAATTTCTACCAGATAGAACGATTTTTGATCTTGTGACTCCGATGGGGATGAGCACGATCTCCAT
>JAJFHO010000237.1 GCA_021775575.1 Hyphomicrobiales bacterium | reverse complement strand
CTAGGTGGTATCGCGCTGCCCGACTATGCCGAGATGCCGGCGGAGATCACAGATCAAATTCCACCAGCACCGGTGCATGATCGGATGGACGTTCCCAGTCCCGCGCCTCGTCAATCACACGCATCGAACGCGATGCCTCCCGCAGCGCCGGCGTTACCCACACATGGTCCAGCCGTCGCCCCCGGTTCGATTGGCGCCAGTCCCGTGCACGATAGCTCCACCAGGTAAAGAGCTTCTCATCGGCGGGTACATGCCGCCGCATGACATCGATCCAGTCATGCGCGTCGCGCAGCCGCGCCATGTGATCCACCTCGACCGGCGTGTGCGAAACCACCTTGAGCAATTGCTTATGCGACCAGACGTCGGTTTCCAGCGGCGCGACATTGAGGTCGCCGACCAGGATCATGCGACTGGCGCTTTTTCGATCATGGTCGGAGAACCAGCGCGACATCTCACTCAAATAGTCCAGTTTCTGCCTGAATTTGGGGTTTGCCTTTTCATCGGGGACGTCGCCTCCCGCCGGTACGTAGAAATTATGCAAGGTGACAGAGTCGCGCGTCTTGCCGCCAAGACGAACCGCGAGATGACGGGCTTCGCCGGTTCCGTTGAAACAACGGCACTCAATGCGTTCGATGGGCAGGCGGGAAAGCGTCGCCACGCCGTGATAGGCCTTCTGGCCCCGGATCTCCACATGGCTGAAACCGAGCGAGCGAATGGCCTCGAGCGGGAATTGGCTGTCCTCGCATTTGATCTCCTGCAAGCACAGAATATCGGGCTGGTGGCGGGCGACGAATTGCTCGATCAGATGGAGTCGCGCGCGAACCGAATTAATGTTCCAGGTCGCGAGTTTGAGTTTCATGGAAGAGGCCGGGCCGGGGCAGGGACAAGTCGGGAAATAAGATCAGGCGCCAGAGTGACGCTACACCGCCGCGGGCGCAAGAGAACAAATCGCCAGCCGACAAAAAAAGACGCCCAACCTGGGGGGGCTGGGCGTCAAAGCGCTTATTGCGCATGCGCCGGGAGGGAAGCCGGCGCCGGAAAGTGCATCTTCGGCTAGACGGGGGGCACTACCGATGAAGTTTGATGCACTCACCTGTACGAATAGATGTATGTGCATTTTCGCGAAATTCAATCTTTGCCCGATAAAAAAATTAACAAATCGTTAAAAATCCTATGGCGCCGGCCCGATAGCGCCCCACCTGGCAACGGAGGAGGTAATATCCGGTTGCGCCTTCAGGAACAACCAGATTTCCTCAAACATTGTTTAGTCAGGGCCAATTCGCTTTTAGTTTGGTGTAAATGTTTCGAAATCAAGGGCTGAAGATTTAAAGAATTCCACCTTCAATTCCTTTCCCTTTACCAGGTTGGCCAACTGGATTCTTGTATCCAGACCTTGCGGGTCGGTTATCACCCACTCTTTCAATTCAATCTCCGGGACCGTGAAAAACAATTGTAACCTTCCGCGCGACCCGTCGCTTTTGTCCTCGACGGTAAGACTGGCGATATCGGAGGATCGGGAGATATCGACGATGATCGCGTCGCGAATCAAATCGACATTTTCGCTCAGCAACAGGCCGAAGGGAGTCGCATCGAGAGGATATTGGTCGACCGTCTTCAGATCGTGGTCCTCGATCGACAGATAACGGCCGTCGGCCACGATTCGCATCTTGCTGGGCGCGGCATAGTCGAAACGCAGGCGACCGGGACGGCGGACATAGAATTTGCCCGCCGTTGTCTCATTGTTGGGGTTGATCTGGATAAAGGTTCCCTGAAGATGCTCCAGAGCGTTGAAATAGGCGCTTATCCGCTGAACAAGATCGGCCTGCTCGGCGGAAAGGGCGGCAACACCGGGTTCCGCGGCCGGGGCGCCGGGTGAAGCCGGCGCGCTCGGCGCGACCTCCGTGGTCCAGCCGCTGCCGAGCGGCGTGGCCGCCGGCTCGCTTTGTTGTTCAGCCGACAGGACAGGAACGGCCGCGAACGCCGATACAAGGCCCGCCGCCGCCATCGCACGCAAGAATTTCCGGCTCATATCTGCTCCGTCATTGCGGGAATCGTGTGCCCTTGGGGAAATTGCGATAGATGATATCCACCAAATCAGTCAGCTTGTTGACGCAATAGCGGAAGGCCTATGGCTTAAGCAAGTGGTTTCGAAATCCTAATAGGGCTGTTCCCCGGTCCCGTCACCGACAAGTATCTCGCGTTTGCCGGCATGATTGGCCGGGCCGATAACGCCTTCTTCTTCCATGCGCTCGATCAGCGTTGCCGCCCGGTTGTAGCCGATCGACAGCCGCCGCTGCACATAGCTTGTCGAGGCCTTGCCGTCGCGCAACACGATGGCGACCGCCTGATCATACAGCGAATCGCCCGAACCGCCCGCGGTATCACCAGGGCCATTTTCCTCGACATCCTCTTCTTCGGTAATCGCCTCGAGATATTCCGGCACCCCCTGCCGCTTCAGGTAACGGACGATTTTCTCGACTTCCTCTACGGACACAAAGGGTCCGTGCACACGGGTGATCCGCCCACCGCCGGCCATATAGAGCATATCGCCCAGGCCGAGCAGCTGCTCGCCGCCCTGCTCGCCGAGTATGGTGCGGCTGTCGATCTTCGATGTGACCTGGAAACTGACCCGGGTCGGGAAGTTGGCCTTGATTGTGCCGGTGATGACGTCGACGCTCGGGCGCTGGGTCGCCGCAATAAGATGGATGCCGGCCGCGCGGGCCATCTGGGCAAGCCGTTGTACGGCGCCTTCGATATCCTTGCCGGCGACCATCATCAAATCGGCCATTTCGTCGACAATCACGACGATATACGGCATCGGCTGATAGTCCATCTCCTCTTCTTCATAGATGGCCTGGCCGGTTTCGCGATCAAAGCCCGTCTGCACGGTGCGCGTAATGATCTCGTCCTTCTCCTGCGCCTCCTTTACCCGTTCATTATATCCATCGATGTTGCGGACCCCGAGCTTGGACATGCATTTGTAGCGTTCCTCCATTTCCTTCACTGTCCATTTCAGCGCAACGACCGCCTTTTTCGGGTCGGTGACGACAGGAGCGAGGAGATGCGGAATTCCGTCATAGACGGATAGCTCGAGCATCTTGGGATCGATCATAATGAATTTGCACTGGTCCGGCGCGTAGCGGTACAGCAGCGACAGGATCATCGTATTGACGCCGACAGATTTGCCCGAGCCCGTGGTCCCGGCGATCAGCAAATGAGGCATCCGGGAGAGATCGGCGACGACTGCGTCGCCGCCGATATCCTTGCCCATGGCCAGCGCCAGTCCGGCTTGCGTTTCAAGGAAGTGTTCGCTTTCGAACAGTTCGCGCAGATAGACGATTTCGCGCTGTTCGTTGGGCAGCTCGATGCCGATGGCGTTGCGTCCCGCCACGACCGCGACGCGAGCCGCGGCGGCGCTCATGGATCGCGCGATGTCGTCGGCCAGGCTGATGACGCGCGAGGATTTCGTGCCGGGCGCGGGCTCCAGTTCATACAGGGTCACCACCGGCCCGGGGCGAACATTGACAATCTCGCCCTTGACGCCGAAGTCCTGCAATACCTCCTCAAGCAGCCGCGCATTTTGCTGTAGAACAGTGTTGGTCAGCCCGGCGCGCCGCCTCCCTGTCGGCGGCTTTTTAAGCAGCCGTACCGGCGGCAGCGTGTAGGTGCTGGCGACTCCGGGAAGCCGTTTCACTGTGCGGCGTGCGGCTGTCTGGTCGCTGCGTTGCGTGATCTGATACTGGTCTGCATCTGAAGATGCGCCCTGATTCTGTGCCGCGGCGTCGAAAAACGGTTCGATCCGGCCGGCTTCGTCGACGGCTTCGCGCGGCGCGCGCTTCATATAGGCTTCGGAGCCATCCTCGATATCGCCGTCCGCGTCGTCCTCTTCGGCGATTCTATCGAGATCCGGTGGCCGGCGACGTCCAATAATGCGGGCGAAAAGCGCCGGCGCGCTCATTGTCCAGTGGACCACCGCGCCGAGGCGTTCGGACAGCCTGTCGGCGTCGCCGCCCGCGACGTCATCCTCATCGTCACTATTTTCGTCGTCCTGCGCGCGGTCGGCCCGGGGCTCGCCTTCAACGCCGTCCCGGGCGCCGGTCGCCGACCAGATAACGGACAGGTCACGCGGCGAAAGCCCGCAGGCGAACAGCAGGCACACGGCGCCGCCGGCCAGCATCGCGGTCGCGGCGAGGAAGGATGTTACGAAGCTTGGCAGCAGCGCCGAGAGCGCCGTGAAAACAGTCATCGACAAATCGCCGAGCAGGCCGCCGAGGCCGCTCGGCAGCGGCCAGGTTTTTGGCGAGGGCAGGGCCGACAGCCCACCGGCCAGCAGGAAGGGCGCAACGGGCCACATCGCAAGGCGCACGCGCACGCGTTTGGGAATGATCCCGGTCACGATATGCCAACCCCACAGGGCCAGGGGCAGGAACAGCGCGATCGCGGCGAGCCCGAGCGACTGGATCGACAAATCGGCGATTGTTGCGCCCCAGAGGCCGAGTAGATTGGCCGGGGCGTCGCTGGTGGCGTTGTTATAGCTGGGGTCGCGAATCGACCACGTCGCCAGCGCCGCCCAGCCGGCCAGCGCCAGCAGAATCAAGCCGCCGCCGGCCGCATGGTGCAGCATGCGCCTGAGCCCGGAATTCACCGACCCCGGCAGCAACCGCCTGCGTTCCGCCCCGCTCCTTGATAGTGACATACCCTTTCCCGCCTTCAGCCCAGCCGCTCAACGATCCGGGTCAGTGCCGCTTTCGTCTCGTCCAGCGGCGCGACCATTGCGACCCGGACATAATCCGCGCCAGGGTTCGATCCATCCGCGTTGGTGCGCGCCAGATAGGAGCCCGGCAGCAGTTTGACACCGCAGTCTTTCCAAAGGGTTTTCACAACTCGCTCGCCGCCGCCATGAGAGCCCATGTCGAGCCAGAGAAAAAAACCGCCCGCGGGGCGGGAATAGCCGAATTTTGCGCCAAATATCTCGTCGGCAATGTCGAATTTTTCACTGTAGAGCGCCCGGTTGGCCACAACATGGGCCTCGTCGCGCCAGACCGCCGCCGCGCCATGCTGTATCGGCAGAGGGAGCTGCGGTCCGATCACGTTGCGGAATTTCGCCAGCGCGGCCAGAAAATCGGCGTCGCCGGCGCAGAACCCGGCCCGCAGCCCGGGCAGATTCGATCGCTTCGACAAGGAATGAAATGCGACAATATTGGTCAAGCCACCATCCGCCTCACATGCCGCCTCGAGCACGCCGGGCGGAGGCTCTGCGGTATAGATTTCCGAGTAACACTCATCCGCAAACAGCATGAAATCATGCTTGCGCGCCAATTCGACGGCGCGCTTCAGCATCGCTCTGTCGGCGACGGCGCCTTGCGGGTTGGACGGCGAGCACAGAAATAGCACCGCCGTGCGCGCCAGCAGCCCCTCGTCGATCGCCTCCAGTTCGGGCAGGAAGCCGGTGCTGGCGTCAGCGGGCAGAAAGACGGGCTCCGCGCCCGCTGTCATCGCGCCCGCCGCATAGGTCTGATAGAAGGGGTTGGGTATCAACGCGGCCGGACGCGCGATATCGCCGCGCCGTTCCACTGCCGGAAAAACGGCCGAAAACAGCCCCTCGCGCGTTCCGCACAGCGCCAATATATGGGCATTCGCGTCGATCCGGCCCTGAACCGGCGGGTATCGTCTCTCCAGCCAGCCGGCGATTGCGGCACGGTATTCGTCGCTGCCCGTTATGGCCGGGTATTGGCCGAATCCGGACTGGGCTTCGGCAATTTTCTCCATCAGAAAGTCCGGCAGGGGGTGGCGCGGGCCGCCGACCGCGAGGTCGATCACCGGGCGTGACGGCTGCAGACCTTCAAGAAGCTGCGCAAGTCGCGCGAAGGGCGAGATAATTTCCGCAACGCGCGCCTTGTCGGACGTGGCATGTGACATGATACGGCTAGAATACTCGACTGACCCCAGGGCGCCGCTTTTGACGATGAAGCGGGTTTGGCAAAAGCCTAGCGCGCAACTGGTTAATCTCTCATTAACGATTGCCCTCGAACAGCGGGCCGCGCGGGCCGAAAAATACGGCCGCCCCGGGGGAAGGGGGCGGCCGGACTGTAAGAGAATTCTGGCAGACGAGGCGCGTTATTGCACGACCTCGCCATGCAGATTGATGTCGAGGCCTTCAATCTCGTCATTCCGCTCGACCCGCAGGCCGATCGTCATGTCGATCGCCTTGAGAATAACGAATGAGGCGATGCCGGACCAGGCGATGGTCGCCGCGATGCCCTCGATCTGGATGAGGACCTGAGCCGGGCTTCCCGCCGTTCCGCCGATTGCCTCGACCGCGAAGACGCCGGTGAGGATGGCACCGACGATGCCGCCGACGCCATGTATTCCGAAGACGTCGAGCGAGTCGTCATAGCCGAAGGCGTGCTTTACCTTTACCGAGGCGATAAAGCAGATCAGGCCCGCCGCGATGCCGATGAACAAGGCGCCCATCGGGTCCACGAAGCCGGAGGCGGGTGTGATCGCAACCAGCCCCGCCACGGCGCCGGAAACTATTCCCAGAACGCTGGGCTTCTTCAGCACGACCCATTCGGCGAACATCCAGGCAAGCGCGGCGGTGGCGGCGCAGATTTGCGTGACGGCCATGGCCATGCCCGCGGCGCCGTTCGCGGCGACGGCGGACCCGGCGTTGAACCCGAACCAGCCGACCCACAGCAGCGAAGCGCCGATGACGGAGAGCACCAGATTGTGGGGCGCCATATTCTCCGTGCCGTAGCCGTGCCGCCGGCCGAGAACCAGTGCGGCGACGAGCCCGGCGACGCCGGAATTGATGTGAACGACCGTGCCGCCGGCGAAATCGAGGACACCCACGCCGCCGAGGAAGCCGCCGCCCCACACCCAATGGGTGATCGGCGCGTAGACGACAATGATCCAGAGCCCGAGAAACAGCAGCATCGCGGAGAATTTCATGCGGTCCGCAAAGGCACCGCAAATCAGCGCCGGCGTTATGATCGCGAAGGTCATCTGGAACGTCATGAAGACGGATTCCGGAATCGTCCCGGTGAGCGAATCCACCGTCATGCCGGCGAGGAATATTTTTGACAGGCCGCCGACATAGGCATTCATCGCGCCGCCATCGGTAAAGGCGAGCGAGTAACCCACCATCATCCACAGCACGCTCGCCAGGCAGCAGACCGCGAAGCTCTGCATCACGGTGGCGAGAACGTTTTTCTTGCGCACCATGCCGCCGTAAAACAGCGCCAGCCCGGGAACCGTCATCATCAACACGAGCAGGGTGGAGGTGAGCATCCACGCCGTGTCGCCGCTGTCCGGTTTCGCCGCATCCTGCGCCAGCGCGGGCGCGGCGAATGCCAGAAGCATAAGAGCGGCTGCCGCCAGCAGCGTGCAAATCGAAGACAATCTTGTCATTTTAAGCCCCTGAAAAACACGTGATTCGAAGTAACTAGAGTGCGTCCGCATCGGTCTCTCCTGTGCGGATGCGCACGGTTCGCTCGATCGGCCCGACGAAGATCTTTCCGTCGCCGATCTGACCCGTTTTTGCGGCTGAAGTGATGGCTTCGACGGCCTTGTCGGCCAACTTTTTCGGCACCGCGACCTCAATTTTGACTTTGGGAAGGAAATTCACCGCATATTCCGCGCCCCGGTAAATCTCGGTATGGCCCTTCTGGCGTCCGTAACCCTTTACTTCGGTCACAGTCATGCCTTCCAGGCCGATCTCGGTGAGGGATTGGCGCACCTCATCGAGCTTGAACGGCTTGATGACGGCGATAATCAGTTTCATTTTTCCAACTTCCTAAATTGTCGGCGGTATGCATTTGGCAATCCATGCGCTCCGCGACGCCCTGCTTATTCCCGGCAAACGGGCAATCGGACCCGCAACCGGCACCAAACAATCAAAGCCTGTGCCAGATTCGCAATCTGGTCGATAACATGTTGTTTATATTGAAGAAAATCGGAGCAAGGCGCTATCGCCAGACCCTGGGATCAGCCAAATATGCTGAAAAATTATGCATATTCTGAGCCATGATCAAATTTTAGGCAGCCAAGCTCCGGCCTGTGCCAGGGCTCGGCCTTCGCCCGTCAGCGGGCGCGTTTCTTGCGGATCAGGCCTTCCTGGGTGGCGGAGGCGACGAGCACGCCCTGGCGCGTGTAGACACTGCCGCGGGTAAAGCCGCGCGCGCCATGGGAGGCGGGGCTGTCCTGGGCATAGAGCAGCCATTCATCGGCGCGGAAGGGGCGATGAAACCACATCGCGTGGTCGAGGCTGGCGAGCATCAGCGTCGGGTCGTAGAGCACCAGCCCATGCGCGATGAGCGCGGTATCGAGAAGGGTGAAGTCGGACGCGTAGGCAAGCGCGCATTGATGAAGCGCGGCGTCGTCGGGCAATCTGCCGGTAACGCGCATCCACACATACTGGACCGGATCGCGTTTCTCCGGATGCAGGAAGCGGGTCAGATCCACGGGCTTGATCTCGATCGGCCGCTCGCGCTCGAAATAGGTTTTGATGACCTGCGGAAATTTCTCAATCTCCGCCTCCTTGATATCGTTCAGGCTCGGCAATTCGTCAGGCCCCGGCACATCGGGCATGGCGAAGTGATGGTCGACCCCCTCTTCGACGACGTGAAAAGACGCCGACATGGAGAAGATGGCATGGCCGTGCTGGATCGCGACGACGCGCCTTGTGTTGAAGCTGCCGCCGTCGCGGATGCGGTCGACCTCGTAGATGATCGGCACCTTCGGGTCGCCCGGGCGCATGAAATAGCCGTGCAGCGAATGGGCGACCCGGTCTTCAACCGTATGCTCCGCCGCGACCAGCGCCTGGCCGATCACCTGGCCGCCGAACACCCGCTGCCAGCCATCCTGCGGGCTACGGCCGCGGAACAGATTCTGCTCCAGCGTCTCCAGATCAAGAATGGAAAGCAGTTTTTTGACGGCGTCTGGCATCGCCGCCCGTTAAGGACGATCCGGAGTGCCTCTGTCAAGCACCGCGGGGAGCGTTTAGCCGAATTCGCAACCCCTGCGACGTCAATGATCCGCAGTACCTGTTTCTCCGTGCGGCTATTTGTGGTCACGTGTCAGCGAGAGAGAACCTCGCTCACGCCGACTGACCAACTGGGATCGGAATGCTTTGCCCAATAGGTCTCAATCAATTGCTTTGTTATTGGGCCCATTTTTCCATCCGCGACGGATGAACCATTGACCCTTGTGACCGGCATGACGCCACCGGCGGTGGAGGTTGCAAACGCTTCGTCAGCGCCAAGGAGGTCTTCTGCCGAGACGGTCCGCTGCTCGACGCGAATATCGAGTTCTCCAGCGATTTCCAAAACCGTTCTGCGGGTAATCCCCTCAAGTACGCCGCGGTCCGGAGTCGCAATCCGCCCATCCTTGACGACGAAGATGTTGAAGCCAGGCCCCTCTGTCAAATTTCCCGAGCCGTCCTTGAGAATGACGCTGCCTGCGCCGCGCTCAAAAGCGTCGTAAAGCCCCATCACGAAGTCCAGCCAATGGTAGTTTTTTACCCTCGGATCGACAGATTCGGCCGGAATCCTCTGGATGTCGGAGATCGCGACCAAAAGCCCTTCCTCCCGTTGTTCCGGCTTCAATATCCATCCAAAAGGAATTGCGAAACAAATTAGCTGGTTCACGGCGTCGCGCGGATCGCGGGAAAATGCGGAAGAGACACCGCGGGTCAAAATCATTTCAACGTAGGCGTCGTCATGTCCCGAGCGGGCGGTGCATTCAGCGAGAATTCTCTCCAGTTCGGTTCGGCCAACAGGCAATGACAAGTGGATTCGTTTCGCCGATTCCAGAAATCGATCGATATGAGCGTCCAGTCTGAAGAAACGTCCCTTCCACACATGCACAACATCGTATGTCGCATCAGAGTGCAGAAAGCCCCAGTCGAGAACCGAGATTTTCGCATTCTCTATCGGGACAAATTCCCGATTTATATAGGCAACTCCAGGGGGCGCGGGCATTGGCTTTCCTCGGCTAACTGTTGCGCAGCTCGCCTTCGCGCGTGACGCCGTCTGCGATCAGTTGGGCATAGGCCTCGTCGTCCACGCCGACCTCTTCCAGCAGCTCGCGATTGTGCTGACCGATATTTGGCGCCGGCGACCGGATCGCACCGGGCGTTCCCTGCAAACGCGGCACGACGGGGTGCATGGGGAAAGTTCCGGTTTCGGCGTCGGGATAATCCGCCAGCACTTCGCGCTCGATAAAATGCGGGTCCTCGATAATCTGCGAGATGTCGTAGATCGGCCCGATGGTGATCTCTGCCTTTTCGAAAAAGGCGACATTCTCCTCCTGGGTTCGTTTGGCGATGAATGCGCCGATGATTTCGTCGAGCTGTTCCGCGTTCTCCACGCGGGCGGTGTTGTCCTTGAATCTCGGATCGTCGATCAGCGCCTCCTGACCGATGGCGCGCAGCAATCTCTCGGTCATCCCCTGGATCGAGGCCGACAGGCAGACATAGAGTCCATCCTTGCATAGATAGGCATTGCGCGGCGCCGCATTGGTCGAGCGGTTGCCGGTACGCTGCTTCACCTTGCCGGTCAGCTGGTACTGCGCCGCCTGAGGCCCGAGCATGGTGAAAAGGGGGTCAAGCAGCGGCAGGTCGATGACCTGGCCCCGGCCGCCATTCATTTCCACTTCGCGCAACGCCACCATAACGCCCGACACGCCGTAGACCCCGGCAAAGGCATCGGCCAGATAGATCGGTGGCAGCACCGGCTCACGGTCGGCAAACCCGTTCATCGACGCAAAGCCCGTAATGCCCTCGATCACGGTGCCGAAGCCGGGCCGCTGGGCGTAAGGCCCGTCCTGGCCCCAGCCGGATATGCGCACGATCACGAGGGAGGGATTTCGCTTAAACAATTCCTCCGGTCCCAGGCCCATCATTTCCAGCCTGCCGGGGCGAAAGCTCTCGACAAAAATCTGAGCCGAGGGGACCATTTCGAGCAGAATTTCCCTGGCGCGCTCTTTTCGCAGCTCCAGGCACAGACTCTTCTTGTTGCGCCCGAAGACCTTCCAATGCGTCGAGACGCCTTCTGTGCGCCAACCGCGCAAGGTGTCGCCCGCCGGCGGTTCGATCTTGATTACTTCGGCGCCGAAATCGGCCAGTATCTGGGTCAGCGCATTGCCGGCGAAAAGGCGCGAAAGGTCGACGACGCGCACGCCGCTGAGCGGTCCGGTCGCGTCCTTCTTATAGTCCTGTTTTTTCAACTGGGGCGGCATCGGCGCATCTCAGTCGGTTGGCAAGCGGCCAAGCCGTTTGGCTGCGGCGAGCACGGCTTCGGCGCGGCGCGTGAAAGGCGCGTCGATCATCCGCCCCTCCAGCAGGAAAGCCCCGAGCCCGTTTTGCGCCGCCTCCCGCGACGCCTCTACGATTTGCAGGGCAGCTGAAATTTCCGCATCGCTCGGCTGGAATGCCGCGTTGGCCAGCGCGACCTGGCTGGGATGGATACAGCTCTTTCCCGAAAATCCGAGCCGCTTGGCGGCTTGCGCCTCGCGCGTAAAGCCCTCGCCGTCGCGCACATCGGTAAAGACCGCGTCATAGGCAGGCAAACCGGCCTCCCCGGCCGCCAGCCGCACCGCGAGCTGGACTTGATGAACCGCGTTCGCGTCGCCCCTGTCGATCCCTAAAGGCTCGAATAAATCCGCAAAACCCAGTTGCAGGCCGATGACGCTTTTGTCGGCGCCGGCTATCCCGGCGGCGCGCCGCAGCCCGGCTGGAGACTCGATCGTCGCCAATATTCCCGGCGCACGCTCCATTCCGGCTTGCCCGGCGGCGTCCGCCAGCCGTCTGGCGAGGGACCCGATGTCCTGCTCCGATTCCGCTTTCGGCAGCGTTACGATATCCAGACCCGGACGCACGATTGCAGCAAGGTCGCTGTCGCAATGGCGCGTCCGCAACCCATTGATCCGCACCATTATCGTTTTCGCCGGCGGCTCGGCGGCAACCCGCCCGAGCAATGCGGCGGCGTGTTGGCGGGCCTCATCCTTGCGCGCCTCCGGAACCGCGTCTTCAAGATCGATGGATATAGCATCCGCCGCGCTCGCCAGCGCCTTGCCGAACAGCTCCGGCCGCGACGCCGGGACAAACAGTTTGCTGCGTAAAGGGGCAAGGCTCATGGTGGGATATTAGACCGCAATAACGACCAGGGCGTCCAGATGCCGCTTTTTCACATCGAACGGGCGGCTTGTGTTTGCCCGTGCTGGAGACGAAAATGGGGCGGGGCCAGACCGGCCTGAACAAGGGATGGTTCCGACGCACCTCAATATAGTAACCGGCTGCAATTTGAAATGAGCAACGAACGATATGACATCGCGATAGCCGGCGGCAGCTTCGCCGGGTTGAGCCTTGCGCTTGCGCTGACCAGCGCCGATGCCTCGATGCGGGTCGCGGTCGTCGACCGGACACCGCCCGATGACGCGGTAAAGGGTGAATCGGACGGCCGCGCGACGGCGCTTTCCGCGGCCAGCCGGCAACTGTTCGAGGCGCTTGGCGTGTGGGCGGCGGTGGAAATGTCCGTTCAGCCGATCCTGGAAATTGACATTACCGATTCGGGACTGAAGTCGATTGTCCGCCCGCGCCTGCTTCATTTCGACAGCGAACTCAAACCGGGCGAGCCGGCGGCCTTCATGGCGGAAAACCATGTCCTGCGCGCCGCCCTTATCGCCCGGGCGCGCCAGCAGCCCGGCATCGACTTTCGTGCACCCGAGATGGTGAGCGGGTATGAGACCGGGGATAGTGGCGTCAGCGTTCGGCTCGGCAGCGGAGACGAACTCATGGCCGGCCTTCTGGTCGCCGCCGACGGCCGCAGGTCGGTCCTGCGCAAACAGGCCGGCATCAAGACCACCGGCTGGGGCTATTCCCAGGTCGGTATCGTCACCACCATCGCCCACGAAAAACCGCATAACGGCCTTGCCATCCAGCATTTCCTGCCCTCCGGACCCTTCGCGATTCTGCCGCTGACGGGCAATCGCTCATCGATTGTCTGGACCGAGCGTGAGACCTTCGGGCGCGATGTGGTCGCGCGCGGCGACGAGGCCTTTCTGGCCGAAGTGAAACCCCGCTTCGGCGTGCGCTTCGGAGCAATTTCGCTGGCTGGTCCGCGCGCCGCTTTTCCTCTGGATTTGCATATCGCCCGCCGCTTCGTCGCCGACCGTCTGGCGCTGATCGGCGATGCGGCGCATGGTGTGCACCCGCTGGCCGGTCAGGGGCTCAATATCGGTCTGCGCGATGTCGCGGCCCTGGCTGAAGTCGTGGTCGATGCCAGACGCGTCGGACTGGAAGCCGGCGCGCCGCAGACGCTGCAACGCTATGAGCGCTGGCGGCGGTTCGACAGCGCCTTCTCCGGCTTTGCCATGGATGGGCTTAACCGGCTGTTTTCAAATGATAATGCACCACTGCGCGCGCTCCGCTCGCTTGGCCTGGGTCTCGTCGACCGAACACCGCCGCTCAAGCGCTTCTTCGTGCATGAAGCGGCCGGCGCGACCGGAGAGGTGCCGGCGTTGCTGCGTGGCGAAATTCCGTAAGAAACATCAGGTCCCGGTGTAGACGCGGTGCGCCAGATGCGCGGCCGCCGCCGCGATCAGTGCGGCGACAAGAGCGGCAATCAGCGCCGGCCAGAGGCGCATGCGGCCCAGCACTTCCGCCTCGTCCATTTCCGCGATAAGGACCCAGGGCGGTCCGCCGAAATCCAATCCCGAAAAAACCGAGAGAACGCGCACGCCCCTGTAGTCGGGACCGGTTCGCGAGCCGCTGAAGCCGCCGAGGCCCTCGCCGACGGATTCGGTCTCGACAACGGTTTTCAGGAGCGTCGATTCCTTGATGAAGCGCGACTGGCTGCGCATCAGCCTGTCGTTGCCGACAATATATGTTTGTCCCGTTTCGCCCATGCCGGCGGTCGTGCGCAGCATATCGTTGATTGCCGCGGGCGACATCCGCACCGCGAACACGCCTACGGCCTCGCCATCCTTGTCGACGATCGCGCTGCCGGCGAAGGCCGCGGGAGAGCCGTCAGTCCGGCCAAAGAGCTCAAAGTCCGACAATGTGACACGGCTGCCGCCCTGGCGTATCGCCTGCTGAAATACGAACCAGAGGGCGCTTTCGCCATACGGACCGTCAGTCAGGTTGGTGGCATAGTCGTCTTTCTTTTCCACCGTGTAGAGAATGTTCCCGTCACGGTCGATCAGGTACAGGTCGCGGTAATCGAAATGTTCCAGAAACCGCCGTGCCCAGTTGTGAAACTCCTGATGGATGTCGGTATAGCGGGATCCGTCTCTGGCGCTGCGCAGAAGCCTTTTCTCTCCGGCCCGGAAGGGATTGTCGTCAATGTAGAGACGGCGCAGCGTCCGCGACGGCTGCGGGCCGACCTCATGCCACGCTTCGGCGAGTTGGAAAAATGTATCGACGACGCGCGGGTTGCCGCTGATTGCCCTCACATCGGACGCCTTCGAGCGCATATGGTCCTCGACGGTCGCTTTACGCAAACCATGAAACAGCGTCAGCCGGTTGAAAGCGTCGGCGAATACGGTTTTCCTGACTTCGCGGTGGACATAAAATCCGCCCAAGGCGGCCGCGGCCAGCGCGGCCACGCAGACCAGAATGATCCCGTTTATTTGATGCTCGGACAGTTTCATCGCCGCCGCACCTTGCCGGAGCCGCGCCTGCGCTGTGCGAGATTTTCGTCCTCGCGTTCCTCGCGGTAGGCGCGCTCGAGCTGTTGCTCGCGGTCCCGGATCGCATCCTCAACCGCCTCATAGGTAAACTGGAACAGGTTGAAATCGCTGGAGTTGATCTGCCCCTCCTCCGCGGAGGTGACGACCCGGCCAACGAAGCCGGCAAGCCTGGTGTCGCATTCATCCAGCTGCGTGAAGGATTTTGCCGCCCGCGCTTTTTTGGCTAGCGCCAGCAGTTCACTGTTATAGACGTCCAGAACACGCTTCCGGCGCCGGGCACTGAGTTGCAGATAGGCCGACGTCAATATGACCAGGACGGAAACCATCAAGGCGATCGGCTCCGCATTCTCCTGCAGGAATGACGGAGCGTCCCGGTCGTAAAACGCCTGGGCGCCGCCGTGGATCGGCAGAAAGGTGCCGCTGCTGCGGTCGGGGGCGGAAATCGAGCCGGCCAGCGGAAGGAGATCAATCAGTTCGCGCCGCCGCTCGAACAATACCGATGTCAACTTTGCGATCGCGTTCTCCGGGGCGTCCGATCTGGCAAGCAGCAAGCGCTGTACCGAAACGGTTTCCAGATCCTCGTCCGGCACTTCGGGGCGGCCATTGTAGGAGCCCTTGGGTATGGTGCCCATCTCAAGCGCCGGCTGCTTGAGCTTCAGGGCCTGGGCCTGAGGTATGGCGACAATCCTCGAGTCCGCTTTTTCAATAAGGTTGAGAACCGATGCGTCGCCTGGCGCCCGAACACGAAACAGGGCATCGACATTGCCGTCCAGGAACAGCCAGTCCGTCGTTGCCTCGGTGCCGGCAAAAATTTCCATCCCGGACATCGGCAGATGATAATGCTCGGCCAGAAACAGGAAGGCATTATATTCGCTGCTTCGCTCCGGCGGCAGCGCGATGCGCTTGCCGATCAGATCCGCCATGGTGCGAATTTCGCTGTCACCGCGGACAACAAGTTGATACGCATCGGAATAGAGCCCGGCGACCAGTTGGGCGTGGGTTCCGATGACCAGATCCGACTGGGTCGTCGCCAAGTCGACAGAGCCGTTTTCGAGCAATCGCGCATTCTGCAGAGAGCCGCGCGTTTCAAACACCTCGATCCTCAGTTTGGGATAATGGCGTTGGGCAACCGTCTGGATCGCCTTGACGATCTGGTATGCCTGGCCCGTGGTCTGGCCCGCTGCTATCGAAAGGCGGTACTCCTGGTTCTCATGGCTGTACCAGAGCGCCAAAATTCCCGCGGCCAGTACCGCCAGCATAAGGCCAAGCAAGCTGCGCGTGCGCAAATTTACACTCCCCCAAGACCGTGATCCGCCCGCCCGGACCGTTGCGGCCCGTTTCCCTGCGAGGATAGTCCTTTGGCCGCCGTTTCGCTAGGGCCGGGGACGGGCCATAGCCTCACGCGTCGTCCAGCTTGCGTGCCTCGTCGGGCAGCATGATCGGAATGCCGTCCCGGATCGGATAGGCCAAACCGGCTTCGCGCGAGATCAGCTCCTGATTGTCCCTGTCATATTCCAGCGTGCCCTTGGTCACCGGGCATACGAGAATTTCGAGCAGTTTGGGGTCGACCCGATTCTCCGCGCTGCCCGCTTTGTCCGTCGTGTCGCTCATGGGTCCTGATTGAGGTTTTTCGCCGGCGCCGTCAACGATTATCGCGTTCCCGCCGGCAACGGCCTATTGGATGGTCGATCCGGATTCGGTATCCGACGCCGCTATTTCCATCTCGGCGAGCGCCACAAGCACCTCGGCGCGCCGGCGCAACGGGTCAGCTTCGAGAAGCGCCTGCTTCTCCTCCGGACCATAGGGGCTGATCATGGAAAGTGTGTTCACCAGCAACTCGTTCGACGAGCGGTTGATCCCGTCCCAGTCGGCGCTCAGCTCGTTCACCTCCAGATAGGTCTTGAGCACGCTGACCAGCTTCTCGCGGTCGACATCATCCTCGCCCGCGCCGCGCACGAAATCGTCCCGGAACCTGCCGTAATCCAGGGTGCAGACGCGGTAGGGCATATCGCTGCTCAACTCTCGCGCTATCTCGAAACGAGCGATGCCGGTGAGCGAGATCAGCATGCGGTTGTCGTCGGTTTCCTGGAGCGCGGTTATCCGTCCCACACCGCCGATCCGCCGCAGCCTCACGTCGCGTCCGGCGGGCGATTCATCGGCGCCGGCGTCACCTTCCGGCTGGACAACACCCAGCAGCCGCTCTCCGGCGATCGCATCATTGACCAGCGCAAGATAACGCGGTTCGAAAATGTTGAGCGGGAGCGTGGAGCGCGGCAGCAGGATAACGCCGCGCAACGGGAACACGGGCAGATCCGCCGGCAGATCTTCCGGTTTGCGGTATTTGTCGGTTATCCCGATGGAGACACCTCGCTTTGCGCGGCTCTAGGAGAAAAGCAGCAATGACAGCGCCTGCCGACCGGCAGCCGTCGCCGGGTCCTTCGGCCCCCACGCCTCGAAAAATTGCAGAAGTTGCACGCGCGCGCCATCGTCATTCCATTCCCGGTCGGCACGCATGATCGCCAGCAACTCCTCTGCTGCGCCTTCGTGCTCGCCGCTGGTTGCGAGCGCGATCGCCAGGTCGAACCTGGCCTGGTGGTTGCCCGGATTGCTTTCCGCCTCCGCGCGCAACGCGGCCACGTCCGCGCCGTCGCCGGATTTGCGGGCAAGCTCAAGCATCGCGGTTGCCGACGCAATCGCCGCGGTTCCCGCCTTGTCCGGCGGCGTCAGCGCAAGGGTTTCCTCCGCGCCGGCCAGATCGCCGCTATGGACATAACATTTCGCCAGTCCGCCGATGGCGTCGGTATTGGCGCTGTCCTTCTCCAGTACAGCGGCGAAAAGCCGGGCGGCCATGCTGGCGTCGCCGGCCTCCAGCGCCTGGCTGGCGGCCTCGATCTCGGCGGCGTCATCGAGCTTGGCGCCGGGACCGAGCAGGCGGGCGATGAACGACTTGATCTGGCTCTCGGGAACGGCGCCCTGAAAAGCGTCGACTGGCTTGCCGTCCTTGAAGGCGAAGACAGCGGGAACCGACTGGATGCCCATTTGCCCGGGAATCGCGGGATGCTCGTCGATATTCAGTTTGACCAGGCGCACGGCGCCGCCGGAGGCCTTCACGGTCTTCTCGAGCGCCGGGGTGAGCTGCTTGCACGGCTCGCACCAGGGCGCCCAGAAATCGACCCTAATGAGCGCGTCGCGCGAGGCGTCGATAACATCCGCCACGAAGGCGGCTGTCGTTGTATCCTTGATGAGGCCGGCGTCCGCGCCGGCCTCGCCTTGACCGAGAATTGGTGTTTCCATACTGCTCAATGGTTATCGCCGCCGCGAGGCGTATCTCGCGCATCGACGGGGTTTCTGCCTGTCATTTCGTCAAAGCATGACGATCCGGACCCGATTTGACAACCGGATTTGCGCTTGCTCCCTCACCAGGTCACGATCCAATCTCCATTGTTCGCGGGCAATGCCCGCAGCTGGCGATAAAGTCGAGCAGCCCGGGCGAGGAAATAGCCGTTGTCGCGGTATTCTCGAGCGGGTGAAAGTTAAGCGGGTCGCAGGCCATCATCGCTGCGTCGAGTATCACCGAAACACGATTGTCGCCATCGTTGATCAAGGCGAAGGGCGAAACCGACCCTGGTTCCACGCCCAAAACCTCGCGCATCAGCTCCGGCTTGCCGAAACTCAACCGGCCCGAGCCAATGCGAGTGTGAAATTTTTTCAACTCGATGCCTGCGCTCTCCAGCGCGACGACGAGCCATAAACTGCCCTTCTTGCACTTCAGGAAAAGATTCTTGGTATGGGCGCCGGGAATGTCGCCGCGCAGCCGCTTCGATTCTTCGACCGTGAAAAGCGGTGGATGGGTCACGGTCGAATGGTCGATGCCGAGGGCATCGAGGCGGGCAAACAGTTCGGAGCGGGTTGCGGGCATGTGGCGTTTTTCATCATTGGCATCTGCTTTCGGATGTTTTATCGAATCGGGCTGAGTAAGCAACCGCGACACCGCCAAGAGAGTGCCATGACCAAAGCCGCCCTTACACTTTACATGTATGGCCTCTACCTCGTGACCGGTGTCGGCCTTCCCTTTCTCCTGATCCCGCATTTCACGCTCGGGCTGTTCGGAATGAGTGCGGGCGATGACATGTGGATACGCTTTGTCGGCATTCTCGCCGGCACGATCGGCGGCTTTTATATCGCGGCCGTGCTGACCCGGAACGAGCCGGTGTATTCCTGGTCGGTGCCCGCGCGATACCTCTCCGCCGCATTCATGGCCGTCATGGTCCTGTTCGGCAAGGTCGGCCTGGCGCTGCTGTTATTTTCCGCGCTCGATGCGTTTACCGCGTCATTGACCTGGCTGGCGATTCGCGCCGACACGGATGCGGTTGCGGCGGTCTGAATATTCACGCACGCGCGTTCGCCCACTTGCAAAGAATTTACGTTTGAGCGATAAAACTGGCGTCTCCGTAAGAACGGACCACCTCAATGGACATGCGGGCGTAGCTCAGGGGTAGAGCGCAACCTTGCCAAGGTTGAAGTCGTGAGTTCGAATCTCATCGCCCGCTCCATTTTTTGTGATTTATTCAATAAGATATTCCTGACGCCCGTAGAGCGGCTCCTTGCTGCTCGCTCTTCGGTCATCGCCCGGTCATCACCGGAAGGCGCGTTCGGCCTTTGCGCCATGTGCTCATAAATGAGCCTTGGTCGAGCGGTTGCGGGGAAAAGTCCGCTTTCAGGGGTAAAGCGGACATAAAACGATACTGCTCAGAGAGTCTGCCAATAACCCAAAGCAGACTTTCGCTGGACCTCCAGTCGCATCCAATCACGAATGATTCAGTGGTATGGTCAATCAAGCACCCCTATCGGTGTGGCGCTTCAATGTCGGAAGACTGGGATGGTTTCAGAGCAAGAGAATCGGAGGTTGACGACAATTCTCGCAGCGGACGTGGTCGGCTACAGCCGACTGATGGCTGCGGACGAGTCCGGCACCGTCGCCCGGCTCAAGGCCCATCGCAAAGAACTGATAGAACCGAAATCCGCAGAATATCATGGCCGGACCATCAAGCTCATGGGGGACGGGGCGCTCATGGAATTTGGCAGCGTCGTTGACGCTATCAATTTCGCGGTTGACGTCCAAAAGGCAACGGGCGCGCGCAATTCCAGTATCCCCGAGGAATACCAGATTGTTTACCGTATCGGCGTCAATATCGGGGACATCATCGTCGATGACGACGATATCTACGGAGACGGCGTCAACATTGCCGCGCGCCTGGAAGGGCTGGCCCGACCGGGAGGCATCTGTATCGCCCGCAACGTTTTCAACCAAATTAAGCACAAGCTTGATCTCAGTTTCGAGGATATGGGTGAGCAAGAGCTCAAAAACATCCCTGAAGCGGTCCGGTCCTATCAGATCATTCTGGACCAACTAATCCCGGAGCTTGCAGCCTCAGGGAAAACTCAGACCCTGAACCTGCCTGACAAACCGTCAATCGCGGTGCTCCCGTTCGACAACATGTCGGGCGATCCTGATCAGGAATTTTTTGCAGACGGTCTGACGGAAGATATAATTACCGAGCTTTCTCGCTTCCATTCATTGTTCGTGACCGCGCGTAATTCGACCTTTGCCTTCAAGGGGCAATCGTTCGAGGTGAAGGAGGTCGGCCGCCGGCTGGGCGTGCGTTATGTAGTAGAGGGAAGCGTTCGCAAGGCGGGACAAAGATTGCGCATCACCGCCCAGTTGATTGATGCCGTGAGCGACGCCCATCTGTGGGCGGAACGGTATGACCGCGATCTGGAAGACATTTTCGCAGTCCAGGACGACGTTACCCAAGCAATCGTCACGGCGATCGAGCCTGAACTGGAAAGCACCGAGCGCGAGCGCGCCTACAGGAAACCGCCGGGGAACCTCGACGCATGGGAGTGTTACCAGCGCGGACTTTGGCACCTTTACCGGCATACTGCTGAGGACAGCACTGAGGCGCAGGAGCTTTTCGGCCGCGCAATCAACCTCGATCCCGATTTCGCGCCGCCGCGTGCCGCGCTTGCCTTCTCGCTCTATTATGAAGTGCTGGGAGGCCTCGCGAGCGATCATGGCGATCGCTTGCCGCAAGCACTAAAAGAAGCGAGAGCCGCCATCGGCGCGGATGACCGGGATGCCTTCGCGCATGAGGTTCTTGGCCGGATTCTGCTGGTGCACGGTGAACACGAAGCGTCGATTTCCGCCCACGAAACGTCGCTCCAACTCAGCCCGAACTATGCCAACGCCCATTACGGCCTGGCTTATGCTCTGTGTTTCACGGGACAGCCGGAAGAAGCATTTCGCGAGCTCGACAAGGCGCAACGATTGAGCCCACGAGATCCTCTGCTATGGGCGTTCATGGTCATCAAGAGCTTCGCGCTGACGCTGCTGCGCCGTTATGATGAAGCTCTGGTTTGGGCCAAGAAGGCGCAGCAATGGCCAAATGCCACCGTTTGGGTTCATTTCTGCGAGGCCGTGCCGCTGGTCTACCTCGACCGCATCGATGAGGCGCGCGCTGCCTTGGACAGGGCCTTGCGGGTCAAACCGGACCTGTCCACCGAATATTTCCAGACGATCCTGCCCTTCAAAGAGCCCGCCGAAATGAAACATTTCATGGACGGGCTCCACAAGGCCGGGCTGCCGGGATAGCTGTGAAGTCCGGCACATGTCTGCTTCTGTCACTTGGCGGACGTTCAGTACCAAACTGAAGGGAGTCTGCTCCTGGGTGCAAAGCGGACGTGCAAAGGGCAGCTTCCAGGCGACCGCTTCTGACCCAAAGCACACATCTGCAAACGCTGCTCCTCACCTTTTCGCCAGCCCCTCGATCGCCCGTTTTGTGCCCTCCGCGAACCGCACCGCGTGCATCCGGGCTTGTGACGCCGGCCGCGTCGCCGGGACAGGGCGGATATGACACCACATGGGGCAAATAGAGGACCGGCACCCGGAACCAGGTCCGTCAGCTTCTAGATGGGTGTCGTCGTTGGCTTCTCAGCTAACCCGAGCCGATATAGCTGCCCAGCCAGATAGCGCTGTAAAGTAGGCTGCTGGTAAGAAACACGCGCAACGACAGTGCCCTTAGTCGTTCAGACATGTTCAGACCTTCCGGTAAAACAGATATTGAGACCTTCAGGCTCAACCAAGCGTGTTAATTTTCTGTGTCAGAAAGAAGGCAGCCACACTGGATGCTTTTGCCTTACGAAAAAACTTGAACAAAAAAGAAGCCGGACACGAAGTCCGGCCTCTATACTTGGCAGCCGAACCTCCGGGGAGGAGGAAGAAGGAGAGAGTAGCCGCTTCAGGCTGCCGGTTATCCGAATAACATTCTGCGCGGCGGCAAAACCTGACATAGATCATATTGCCCAAACGGAAAATCGGCTCGCAAGGGGATAGAGTAGGGGTCCAGGTCCTTCTTCGGCAAGTTTCCGCCTGTGCCGCTCTGCTTCAGCAACGCGATCCCGCGGACCAGGTTCTGGCGCGAGGCGCCTGCCGGGGCAGCCCTAGCGGGGCTTGTCGCCCGCGACACTGGTGCGGTGCAGGTGGCGGCGCTCGTCCATCGGATAATCCGCCACCGCAAGATGCCATGTCGCGCGGTTGTCCCACATCACCAGATCGCCCGCCGCCCAGATATGCCGGTAGACAAAATGTGGTTGCTGGGCGTGCTTGAACAGGAAGTCGAGGATGGCGCGGCTTTCCTCCTCCGTCAGGCCGGCGATCCTGCGGGTGAATCCGGGATTGACGAAGAGCGCCTTATATCCGGTTTCGGGATGCGTCCGGACCAGCGGATGCTCGACGGGCGGAACCTTGGCCTTCTCCTGTTCCGAAAGCGGCGGCCGGTCGGGAAATTTGGCGAAAAAAGTGTCATAGGCGTTGGTGTAGTCGTGAACGGCCCTGAGATTTGCGAGCAGGGCTTTCATGGTATCGGACAGTTCCTCATAAGCCCGGACCATGCTGGCGAACATGGTATCGCCGCCGTGGCTTGGCACGTCGAGCGCGTATAGCAGAGAAGCCATTGTCGGGCGCTCCATATAGGAGCAGTCGGTGTGCCAATATTGTCCGGCCCGGATTGCCCCGACGGCTTTGCCCTTGTCCTTGACATTCGAGACAAGGAAGACGTCCGGATTCTCCGGCAATGCGAACTGCTTCAGGACATGCTGCTCGAGCGGTCCGAACCTGGAGCTGAAGGCGACGAGCTCGTCCGGTTCGAGCCGCTGCTTCCGGAACACCAGAACGCCATGATCGAGGAAGGCCTGATGAATATTCTCGAAGGCCGCGCCGTCCCCGATGTCGGCAAGGTCGGCTCCGGTGATCTCGGCGCCGACACCGCCGGTTAGCCGTCTGACCGAAATTTGGCTGCTTCCTGTCACGCGCTGGCTCCGCTATTCGAAGGTCCGGTGAATGGCCGGGAGTTGCAGATGGGCGCGGGCTGAGAGCACGGTATCCCAGGCATTGCCCCAGGCATGCATCGCCACGGCGACCGCCCGCCTGGCCTGTTTGGCACATCACGACGGCAATGAAAATGCGCCGTGAAGGCGCACTTGGCCGAGGGCCCCGGCAGGCCGGCTTTCGCCCCAACGCGGACTTCGGCCTGAATTGACCTAGATTAATACGCTCTGGGCCGCTTTGTGATAAAAAGCGGTTTGTCAATTTTGTCGCATTTGTTCCCTGTCATGGACGAAGGGGGGGGTATGCATAGAATAAATATACGCCCAATCAATAAGATGAGTGCTGAAGAAATCGAAAGCAACCTGCTCTCTCCGGAGACGCGGTTCACCAAATCAAATGCCGACCGGGCGTCCTTGGCGGCGACCAAGTCACGCAAGAAGGCGTCCAAGGCCGCCGATCAGACGGCACACGCCGCGAAATCCGTGGCGAAGACCAAAGAGGCGACCAAAGCCTCTTTGGCTGAAGCCGAACGCGGGCATCCCCGAACGCCGCTCAGCCGCGCCGTTGCGACGGCGGACAAGGAGGCCAAGGCAGCAGCAAAAGCCGCGAGCGCGGCAGAGCAGATGGCCGCACGCGCCGCGAAATTGGCGTCCGAGAGCGAATCGGCCGCCGCTGATGCCCGCAAAACGGAGACGGCTGCGATCAAGGCGGCAGCCAAGGCCAAGGGCGCTGAAATCGAGCTTGCCCAGGCGGAACGGACCGGAAAGCCGGCAGAGCGGTCAACCAAGTCATCCATGCGGCGCTGCGTAAAGCTCGCCAAGGAAGCGGAGGCAAAGGAAGCCGCGGCGGAGGCGGCGGCAATGAAGGTGGCGGCGCTGGCCAGCCAAGCCAAGGCCGAGGCCGTGGCGGCGGCGGAAAAAGTCAAGGAAGCTGCCCATGCGGTGAAGAGAACCGAACTGGCGGCTAAGAAGGCGGAAAACGCGGTTCGCGGCGGAAACAAGCAGGCGGGACAGTCGTTGAGCATGGCCAAGGCCACGGTCGGCGAAGCGCGCACGGAAACGAAAGCGGCGGTGGACGATACACGCGCCTCGGCGAAAGCGGCTGAAAAATCAGAGGCCGCCGCTGCCGCCCACGCTGCCGCGGCATCGAAGGCGGCTGCGGAACGCGCCGCCCTGAGAGCCAGCGAGGCGGCGGAAAAAGCCGCCCGCTCGGAAGCCGAAACCGGAAAATACCTGAAAGCGCCTGAACTTTACCTGAACCGTGAACTGACCTGGCTCGAGTTCAACAGGCGTGTTTTGCACGAGGCCGAAGATGACCGCACGCCTTTGCTGGAGCGCGTGAAATTCCTGGCCATCGTCGGCGGCAACCTCGACGAGTTCTTCATGAAACGGATCGGTGGATTGAAGCAGCAGGTCGGCGCCGGCATCCACGAACGTACCGTCGATGGCCGCAGTCCTCAGGATCAAATCCAAGACTGCGTGGCGTTGGTCCGCGACATTCAAGCCAGGGCCAGAACTATTTTTCTTGATCTTAAAGAGCGTCTTCATCGGCGGGATATCGCCATTTGCGATTACGCGGATTTGCTGGAAGACGAACAGGCCGGCGTGCGCGCCTACTATCTGGAAAATATCTACCCGCTGGTCACGCCGCTCGCCATGGATCCGGCCCATCCCTTCCCGCATATTTCGAATCTGTCCTTGAATCTGCTGGTCACGCTCCGCACCCAAGGCGAAGCGACGCCCATCATGGCCCGCGTCAAAGTGCCGACGGGCAATAATGTGCCGCGGTTCATTCCCGTTGGCTCAACCAACCGGTTCGTCCTGCTTGAAGACGTCATGGCCAACAATCTCGACGTTCTGTTCCAAGATGTCGAAGTGACGACGTGCGAGGTATTCAGAGTAACGCGCAACGCGAACACGGAACGCGAGGAGGAAACCGCCGACGATCTTCTGGAAATGATCGAGGGCGAGGTCCGCGACCGCAAATTCGCCCCGATCGTGCGTCTCGAAACGGCAACGGGCATCAAATCGGTCCATCGCGGCATGCTTGCCGCCGAACTTGGTCTCGACGAGGATGAAGACGTCTTCGAAAGCGACGTCATGCTGGGCATGTGCGATCTGTTCGAAATCGCGGGGGTCAACGTTTCCGAGCTGCACGACCCGGACCACCACGCTATCGACAATGTCGAAATCGAAGGCGAGCCGAACATTTTTCACGCCATTCGCAACAAGGGGCCTTTCCTTCTCCATCACCCCTATGAATCCTTCAAGACCTCTGTCGTACGCTTTGTCCGCGAGGCCTGTCAGGACCCCAAGGTGATGGCGATCAAGATGACTTTGTACCGGACGACGGAGGGTACGGGGATCATCGACTACCTGATCGAGGCGGCGCGCAACGGCAAGCAAGTCGCGGTCGCGGTCGAACTCAAGGCCCGTTTCGACGAGGCCGCCAATATCAATTGGGCGACCCGTCTTGAAGAAGCCGGGATTCACGTCACTTACGGCGTCGTCGGCCTCAAGACCCATTCCAAGCTCGTTCTCGTGATCCGCCGGGATTTCGACGGCTTGCGCCACTATGCCCATATTGGCACCGGCAATTACCATGCCGGTACGGCGCGGCTTTACGTGGATTTCGGGTTGCTGACCTGTAACAGCAAAATTGGCGCTGAAATCGGCGATTTCTTCAACTTCCTGACCTCCGGCTGTCAGCCGCTGCGCCATTATTCGAAAATCCTGGTGTCGCCGCGCAACATGAAGGACCGGCTTCTCAGCAAGATAGATCGGGAGATTTCCAAGAATTCGACGCGTTCTCGCGGTTTGATCCGGCTGAAGACAAATGCGCTGGAGGACCCCGATATCACCGAAGCCCTTTACCGGGCGTCACGCGTCGGCGTGAAGGTAGAGCTGATAATCCGCGATACCTGCCGCTTGCGGCCCGGAATACCGGGACTTTCCGACAACATCACCGTGGTTAGCGTCGTCGGGCGGTTTCTCGAGCATGCGCGGATCTATTATTTCCACAATGGCGGCGATGAGGAATTCTATATCGGTTCCGCCGATCTCATGATGCGCAATCTGGAGCGCCGCGCCGAAGTCCTCGTTGCAATCGAGGACGAGCCTCTGCGCGATCGGCTGCGCAGCTGTCTGGAAGCGCAGTTGAACGACCGGCGCAACGTTTGGGAAATGGATTCCGAAGGAGGCTATAAGCAACGCCAGCCCCTGAGTGGAAAGACCGAGCCTGGTTGTCAACAGGCGATGATCGACGCCGCGGAGGTCCGTCATCAGGAGGCGCGGCAGAAACAACTGCTCCGGCCCAAGGCTATCGCACGGCGGTCGACACGCTGAGATTCTTGCGGAATGCTTGCACATCCAGCGCGCGAATGAGACAAAAGCGTCACGTCGCTTGGCCTATTCCGATTCTCCCCGCAGGCTAACCAAATGATTGCCGCTGAAGCCCTGATCCTGGCACCGATCGAGGATCTGCAAGACATAAACGGGGTTGCGTTCCCCAAAGAACCCAAATTCCGCCAGTTTCTGATCACGGGCCCGCCCGGATCGGGAAAAAGTACGCTGGTGGGCAAAATGCGGGGCTGGCCCTATGAGGGATATGTCGATCTCTCCGTGCCCTACTGGTGGCGGGTTCATGAGCTGACATACAGACCCCGCGAAATCCATCTCGGAGTCCCGTTCAAGGGGCACAGCGAGGCACTCACGGTCCTTGACGACGAATGGGTGAATAATTGCGACAGCCTGGAAATGGACTTCCGGCGGATCATGATCCCACCCCCCAAAACCTGGTTTTTCGGAGCGGATTGGCGCACGCGTTATGTTTTCGAGTTTATTCTGCCGCCCTCTGACCAGATATATCGGGACCGGATTGCGCGGGCGAAGACCGGGCTGTTCCCCCACGACCGGTATATCACGCCCGAAATAGTAACCTGTCAGGTAGAATTTTATCGTACGATTGCCTGGTATTTCTGGACTTCGGGAATGCATGTCTATGTGCGCGTGGAACGCGAAGGCACACCGATGAAAATCGTCGAATGCAAGAAGGCGCCAAAGTTGTGACCGACGCCGCCGATACGGGAAAAGTTGCCGAGACGCTGCCCGAGGGACTTGCGGAAAAGCGCTCGCTGTTTGGGCGGATTGGCAATTTTCTCAAGAGTACGCCGGAGGGAGAGTTGATGGCTCTCCCGCCGAAGCCGGCGAAGCTCGGCTCGGCTGTCCGTATCGCCTGGGATGGCCAGCCGTTCCAGTTGACGCTTGGCAATGTGACGCTGGAGATCCATCCCGATCTCGCCGTCACCGGGAATGAAAATGACGGCAACCGGGAATGGATTATTCATTCGGGCCGGGATTTCTACAAGGGCGTTCCGAGTTTCCTCCGCATCGCGCCTGGGGAGACGGTCGTGGTTGGGCGGTCCGACGATTTGCAGAAGAGGTTATTCGGGCTCAACAAATCGGTCGCCGGACGCCATGCCAGGATCGACAACCGCAAGGGCGAGCTGACGGTCCAGCCGCTGGATTTGGACCGGCAGACGGAAATTTCGGCGATTACGTCCTCAAGCTCCGTATGGAAGGCGCGTCGCAAGAATCTGAAGCGCTTGCCGGATGTCCTCGGACGTCCTCTGACCCAGTTCGATGATAAGGATGCGCTGAAGGTTATCCGCGACGTCAACGCCGTCATCGCGGCGGAGGTTTACCGGGAGCCCGATGACGAAGGTGCTCCGGGTGGCGTCATCCGGTTCCCAGACGACATGACCGTCGTGATCATGGGCGATATTCACACCCGCGTGGACAATCTTCTGCGCGTGATCACGGAAGGGGGGTTGCTGGCCGCGCTGGAGCGCGGCGATGCCTGCCTGGTCTTGCTGGGCGATCTGGTTCACAGCCAGGAAGACGGCGAACTTGAAGACATGGAATCCTCGATTTTCATCCTGGATATTTTTTGCATGCTGAAGCGCCGCTTCCCTGAAAATGTTTTCTACATCCGCGGCAATCACGAGAGCTTTTCACCCGATGTCGGCAAGGGCGGCGTGCCGCAGGGCGTTCTTTTCCGCAAACTTTTGAAGGAACGGCGCGGCAAGGCCTATGTCAGCGAGATCGAGACCCTGTTCAACTCCCTGGCTTTTGTTATCCACGGAAACGATTTTGCCGGCTGTCACGGCGCCCCGGTCCGCTCTAGGGTCGACCGCAATACCCTGGTCAATATCCAGCGCTACCCAGGCATCCAAAATGAACTGGTGTGGAACCGGCTGCGGCAGGGAAACCGTCCGGCCGGTTATGGCAAGGGAAGCGTCAGACGATTCCGTCAAACCTTGAACCTGTCCAGGCACGCGCCGGTGATTGTCGGCCATACGCCGCTGTCCTCGGAGGGGACGGTGTGGCTGGACATAGGCGGAATCGTCGGGCATCACCTTGTTTATTCCGCCCATACGCACCGCCTCGCCGCGATGATCATGAGCGATGGGCGCGTGATGCCGCTGGAGTTCGTTCCCGAGCCGGCGCTCGCATTCCTCAACGACGGGCTGGGCGCTTAGCTTGATCCCGGCGACCCCAACAGGTCTTCAAAGTCTTTGACGGGCAAAAAAATGCCCTGCCGCAAGGCAGGGCATTTGCGAAACGGCGCGTACTGACCGTAAGTCCGTTTTCCCCGTTAGCCCAGGAACATGCCGCGCAGCGTGAAATAGAACAGGGCGGCGAGGATGCCGCCAATCGGCAGGGTGATGACCCAGGACATGATGATGCCGCCGATCACGCGCAAATCGAGCGCTCCGATTCCCCGGGCCAAGCCGACGCCGATAACGCCGCCGACGGCGATATGCGTTGTCGATACCGGCATTCCCGTCCGCGACGCCAGCACCACGGTCGTCGCCGCCGCCATGGTCGCGCAGAAGCCGCGCGTCGGCGTCAACTCGGTGATCTTGGTGCCGATGGTCCGCATGACTTTGTAGCCGTATGTGGCCAAGCCAACCACAATACCGAACCCGCCGACCAGCAATATCCAGATCGGCAGTTCCGATTTCTGCGCCACCTCGCCGCCTGACTCGACAAGGCCAACGACAGCGGCCATCGGACCAACACCGTTGGCGACGTCGTTCGAACCATGCGCAAAGGCCATACCGCACGCCGTGAACAGCATCATCGGGACGAACACTTTCTCGACGCTGGCATAGTGGAAATCCTTGTCCGCCTCCTCATCGACTTTCACCCTCTGGATAAGAATGTATCCGATGATGGCGATGGCGGCGCCGAACGCGGTGGCAATAGCAAAGCTTGCGGGAGCGCCAAGTTCGATCTTGAGGTGCTTCAACCCCTTGAAGATCGTAACCAGGGATATGATGAACCCGACCAGGAAGATATAAAGCGGTCCCCAGCGTTTTGCCGCTTGGAAGGGTTGCGGCGCGTTCAGGATCAGTTTGCGGATGCTCATCATCAGAACGAAGGATATCGCCCCGCCGAGAACCGGCGAGATCACCCAGCTGGCGACGATTTGACCGATCTTCCCCCAGTTGACCGCTTCGATGCCGATCGCCGCAATGGTGAAGCCGACCACCGCGCCGACGATCGAATGGGTCGTCGACACCGGCCAGCCGCGCATGGAGGCGAGCATCAGCCAGACGGCGGCGGCCAACAGGGCCGCGAGCATGCCGAATATGAGAATTTCAGGATTCTGCGCAATGGACGAAGGGTCGATAATCCCCTTGCGGATCGTCTGGGTAACATGCCCGCCGGCAAGGGCCGCGCCGGCGAATTCGAAGACGGCGGCGATGACGATCGCCGTTGTGACCGTTATGGCGCCGGAGCCGACCGATGTCCCCATGACATTGGCGACGTCGTTGGCGCCGATACCCCATGTCATATACAGGCCGAAGACGACGGCAATGCCGATGAATAATGCGCCGTGCAGCTCAATGAGTTCCATGGTTCTTTCCTCCCGGATTTAACGTGCGAGCAACAGCCGCAAACGATTTCCGACTTTTTCGGCATAGTCGGCCAACTCGCCGATCATCCGGATCAGGTCGTACCAGAACACCACGGACACAGCGTTCATGCTGTCTTCATGGACAAACAGGCTGCGCGCCAGCTCCAGCCCCATCTGGTCGGTGTCCGATTCGATCTTGTTCAGTTGCTCGACCATCTCGATCACGGCGTCGGACTCGGGTCCCCGGAAACCGGTTTCCACCAGCTCGTCCAGGCGTTCGATGATGCGTGTCGCCTGGTCGCAGGCATCGACGCAACGCCGCACCATGTTGAGCAGCGGCTGCGCCATCCCTTCCGCGACCTCCATTTTTCGCTCGACCAGAAGGCCGGCGATGTCCTGGGCGGTGTCGGCGATAGAATCCTGAAGGTCGAGGACTTCGAGCAGGTCACGCCGGTCGACCGGCATGAACAGGCTCTTGGGAAGATGTGCGCGCAGCTGGTTCTTGATATCGTCGGCTTCATTCTCAAGCTCGAAGATCCGTTCCTTGATCTCCGCAACCTTTTTCTGGTCGTCCTCACACAGCGCCTCGAACAGCTTGGTGACCTGGGCAGCGCATTTTTTTACGGTGCGCATATGCTCCTGCAGGGGCTTAAAGGGCGACCGTCCAAACAAACTCGCAAACGGGTTACTTCCAGCCATTGGCCAATTCTCCCATGTTCAATACCCAGTTCCCTTTTGCGTTCCGCATACTCGAAACGCGAACCGCTGTCACACGTTTCCAACACTCCCGGATATCCACGCAAAGGACGAATGCGCGCGGACGCATTGTTTGTCGGTTAAACGGAAAGATCAGCTTTTATACCTGGTGTCAGGCCAAGTTTAAGCAGTGACGATCCATAATCCTCGAAGTTAAGCCTTCTCTATTTTGGACTAAATACTATTTTTTCTTCTTTTTCTTTTTCTTATTCTTCTTCTTTTTATCGTCTTTTTTCTTATCTTTCTTTCCCTTTTTTACCTTCTTATTCTTTTTCTTTTTGGTGGATTTTTTCTTCTTTCGGTCCGCCGCACTCGCCGGAGGGGCGGTCTCGTCTGCCGTGCTTTTTGCGGACTCGGTCTCGGTCGGCGGAGCGTCGTCATTTGCTGCCGGTGCGGACGCCACCGGCTTCTTGGCTGTGGTTGCCGTGCTCGCCGGCGGCGGTGTCCCGTTTCCAGCGCTCTTTACGGAATTGGTCTTTGGCGGCGATGTGTCGTCGCGCGCCACCGGCGCGGAGGCCGCCGGCTTCTTGGCCGCGGTTGCCGGGCTCGCCGGCTGCGGTGTCTCGTCTGTAGCGCTCATTGCGGACTCGGTCTCGGGCGCCGGTGCGTCGTCGAGCAACGTTTGCGCGTCGTCGATAAGCTGTTTGGCCCGCACCCTGCTGAGTCCCGGCACTGCGGCAAGCCCGGTCACCGTTGCTCCGGCGACATCCTCAACGCTGTTGAATCCTTTCTCCGCACAGGCCGTCGCCAACGCCGGATCGATACCCTCAATTTCAACAACCTTACGCATGAATTTCCCTTCCCTGACCAGGGGCGCGCCTCTCCTAATACGCGCCGTGGAGCTTCCGTCGATATGTCTGCTGCCCCGGGCTCACGCGAAATCGCGCGTTCCAACTCCTTTGTGCAACCGATGCCAAGGAGCTCGGATTGCCCGTTGCCTTCGAGCCCTTTGTTCCGGCTCTTCATTCGCAATCTCAACTATATACAGCTGGCATTTGCGCCACGATGACCCAAGTCAATTTGCCGCGAAAATGCCGCCCGTTGCGCATTTTTATTTTGCCTGGCCAAGCATGCCGCGGGACGTGCCGTGCGCTCGATTGGTCCCGTTTTCAACGCGCGGATCTCGCGCCGGCAGGAGCGGCGCAGAACCGATCAAATGACCGAATGTTGACCCAAATCAATGGAAATCCGTGAAAAACTCCGTAAAACTGCACTGCTCGTATTTGTCGCGCCATCATCGCCGAGCGCGGACGCGGACGAACACGAAGTCGCAATGCGGTGCGCCAGACGCGCGATCACAATGATGTTGGCGCGGGGAGTCGCAGGGGAGGGTTCGTGTTCGACATCGGTTCATATTGGAATTATGTCGCCGCCTTCTTCTCGGTCGATATCGCGCGCCTGCTCGAGCCGACCATGGTGGCGCGACTGATCCTGCAAATGGTTCTGTTCGGATGTTCGGCGTTTTTTTCCGGGGCCGAGACGGCGCTGTTTTCGCTGTCGCGATTGGACCTGCAGAAGCTTCGCCGGGAGCGCCATCCGAAATCTGAAACCCTGCACGCATTGCTGGACGAGCCACGGCGGCTGATTATTTCGATCCTCTGCGGAAACGAACTGGTCAACGTCGCCGCGACGGTCAATATGGCCGGCATCTTGCTGGCGCTCTATGGGCCGGAACAGGCCGGGTGGATCAACATCATCATCATGTTTCCACTGCTGCTGCTGTTCGGAGAAGTGACGCCGAAAACGATCTCCGCGAGCAATCCCATCCGCATCAGCACCGGCATTGTTGCGTCGCCGCTGGCCGTGTGGAGCCGTATCATTACGCCGCTCCGGCGCGCCGTTCGCGTGGCCGCCGGCAGCATCACCACCTGGATTGTCGGCGGCGAGCAGGCGCCTGAAAACATCCTGCGGGTCGATGAATTCCGCGCGGTTCTGGAAGACGTGGCCGAGGAAGGCGTGCTTGATGCGACCGAGCGCGTGCTCATCGACAATCTTCTCGAGGCCGGCGAGACGGAAATCGTCGAAATCATGACTCCCAGAACCCGGATTGAATTTCTGGATATCGACACATCTGTGCCGGAGATGTTCGAGCAATTCAAGGCGTTCCAGCATCCACGCGTGCCTATCTGCCGCGACCGCGCCGATGATTTTGTCGGCTTCCTGCATGCCGAAGACGTCCTGCGCTGGACCATGGACGGCGCCGACCTCAATGCGCTGAGCGCGGAAGATATTATGCATCCACCGGTCGTCGTGCCGCCAACCAAGAATGTCGACGAAATGTTCGATTTCTTCCAGGCGAACAATGCCCGCGCCGCGATCGTTCTGAACGAATTTGGCGGTGTCGACGGGCTGATCACCATGCGTGACATCATCAAGTTTATCTTCGGCGAGATTTCCGAGAGCGTATCGAGCCAGGCCTATTATCAGGAGCAGGACGAGAATGATTACGAGGTTCCCGGCGACATGAAGCTGACGGACTTCAACGATCTCACCAATTTCGGTATTGAAGATCCCCGGATGACAACGATCGGCGGGGTCGTCTTTCGCCATCTCGACCGCTTGCCGCGTACGAACGACACCGTCGTCGTCGACGGCCATGCCGCGACCGTGCTGGAGATGAAGGGGCACCGCGTGGCCCGTGTGCGTATCGCCAAGAATGTCGACCCGACCGAAATTCAGGCGTCCGAGCCCGAAGCAAAGGCGGGGGAATGATTATGGACCCGATTCTGGCCATCCCGCTGATGATCGTGCTGTTGCTGTTGAAGGGCTTTTTCTCCGGCTCGGAGATCGCGTTGGTCAACGCCGACAAGATCAAGCTGCGCCATGCGGCAAAGCAAGGAAATCGCGGCGCGGAGCTGGCGATGAAGCTGCTGCAAAAACCCGAGGTCCTGCTCAGCACGACCCTTGTCGGGACCAATATTTCCACCATTGCGTTGACCACCGTCGGCACTCTGCTGATGATCGACTGGTTCGGCCAGCGCGGCGACTTATACGCCTTCCTTGCCTATACGCCGCTATTTCTGGTATTGGGCGAAGTCGTTCCAAAGAGCGTGTATCAGCAAAAAGCGTCGCTCCTTACACCTCTCATCATTTTCCCGCTCAACTGGAGCGCCAAACTCTTCTATCCGGTGATTTTCGTATTTTCGCGGATCGCGCGCTTCTGCGCCCGCCTCGTCGGCGCGGGCAATATGGAGCAGACGCTGTTCATAACCCGCGAGCAGTTCCGCACCCTTGTCGACATGGCCGAGCAAAGTGCCGCGCTCAGCGAGTCAAACCGGGGCCGTATCCGCCGGGTCATCCGTTTTGCCGACACCACTGTCGCTGAAGCGATGGTTCCGATCGCTCAGGTCATTTCGTTCGACCGCGAAAAAATCGGCCGCAAGAGGACGCGCGAGGCCATCGATCTGGTACGCAAGCACGGCTTCAACCGGCTTCCCGTTTATGACAAGAATGCCTCGAACATTACCGGCATCGTCACCCTGACCACCTGGGAGATGCTGGCGGTTCACGCCAATGAAAAGCCGATCACCGATATGATCAAACCGGCGTATTATGTGGCGCCCAATCAAACCATCGACACGCTGCTGCCGGAACTCCGCCAGCGCGAGGACCATATGGCGGTCGTCGTCGACGAGTTCGGTTCGGCCGTCGGCATGATCACCATGGAGGACATCGTCGAGGAGGTTCTGGGGGAAATCGACGTCGGCTACGATTTCGAGGAATACCAGACCAAGAGACGTCACGAGTTCACCCGGATCGGCGACGATATTTACCTGATGGATTCCCGGGTTTCGATTTCCGAGGCCAATGAAGTGCTTGGCATTCACCTGCCGGCGACGGAATTTCACACATTGGGCGGGCTGGTGATGGCGCGGCTGCGGCGCATCCCGCGCGAGGGGGACTATATCATCGAGCTGGGATATCGGTTGACCGTCGCCGAGGCAACGGAGCGGTCGCTGGTCAAGCTGCGCGTCGAGCCCAATGCCGATGCCGAAGCCGCCCAAGCCGGCGCCAGGCCGGAACCGCCCCCGCCTGCCGAGCAAGAGCAGCCCAGCGAAACGCCGAGCGCGCGCGCGCCGGCCGTTGGCAAGAAAATCTCGAGAAAAAAGAAGCGTGCTTCAACGAAACCGGTTACTGGAGAAAAGGGGCAGTAATGGCTAGGAAATCGAAACAGCAGACGAAATCACCGGCGGTCAAGGCCGGTGAGAAGGGGGAGAACCTTGTGCTGGAGCCAAGCGCGCCGCTACAGCGCGGCGATCGGATCGGCGCTGATATCAAGGTCGACAAAAGAAAGCTTCCGAACAAGGTTTACATCAAAGAGCTCGCCAAGCTGCAAATCGAACTGGTCAAGCTGCAGGAGTGGGTCAAGGCCGAGGGGCTCAAGGTGGTTGTCCTGTTCGAGGGCCGGGACGCGGCCGGCAAGGGTGGCACCATCAAGCGGATCACAGAGTCCCTGAATCCAAGGGTTTGCCGGGTCGTGGCACTGGGAACGCCGACGGAACGCGAGAAGACTCAATGGTATTTCCAGCGCTATGTGCCCCATCTGCCGGCGGCGGGCGAGATCGTGCTGTTCGACCGCAGCTGGTACAACCGCGCCGGCGTCGAGCATGTCATGGGGTTCTGCACGCATGAGGAATATGAAGAATTCATGCGCTCCTGCCCCGAGTTCGAGCGCATGCTGGTGCGCTCGGGGATCAAGCTCATCAAATATTGGTTCTCGGTCAGCGATGCAGAACAGGAGCGCCGTTTTCAGAGCCGCATCATCGATCCGACCAAACGCTGGAAACTGAGCCCGATGGATTTGGAATCACGCCGCTGCTGGATCGAATATTCCAAGGCCAAGGACACCATGTTCGCGCACACGGACATCAAGCAGGCGCCATGGTATGTGGTCGAGGCCGACGTCAAGAAACGCGCGCGGCTGAATTGCATCAGGCATCTGCTCAGCCTTATCCCCTATCAGGATCTGACACCCGAGCCGATCAAGCTGCCGCCGCGAAGTGAAGGCAGCAGTTATGTGCGTCCGCCCATGGAGGATCAGAATCTGGTGCCGGACCAATATGAGGATGTCGACAAAAAATAAGCCGATACCGGCGCGCCGCCAGAGGCGCGCCGAGGCCTCGCTAACCGAACTCCTTGATTAGCTTTTTCGCTTTTTGACGCTGCTTCTTGCAGGTCTTGATCTGGGTTTTCAGCTTTTTTGATTTCTTTTTCGATTTTTCCGACTTCAGCGCTTTGACGAGCTTGCGCTGTTTTTTGTTGAGCTTTTTCAGTACCTTTTTCAACGCATCGCGTTTTCTCGCGCGCTTCAGGCTGAGAATATCGAATACATCACCTAGTTTCATTTGAGCAACTCCCTCAGCCGCCAACCGGCGGTTCCTTCGCTATTTCATATCAAAAACTTGTTGATATTTCGTATCACTCACTTGCCGACATGGCTTGGAGGTCGTCCTGGTCCAGGCCGATCAACTCCTCGGCCTCCATCTCGGCAACGTCGCGCGAACCGAACAACGACCTGGCGATATCGGTAAGGTTCCAGATGGCGTTGCGGACATAGCTGTGATCGTTCATCAGCGAGGTGCCCATCGTGGAGGTGATCCGTCCCTTGCGAATAAGCCTGTCCAGCGTGCCGTCGACGGCGCTGCTTTCCTCGTCAATCGCAACCCGGTAGACGTCAAGGTCGATAATATTGCGATCGTCCTCTTCGGTGTTGCGCATGTCGTTGATGTCCCGCAGCAGCGTCGCCAGCTGAATCCTGAGTGCGTTATATTCGCCGCGAATATCATCGTCCTTGTCGACCATATAGCGGGTGATATTCTTGCGCAGATGCTTGATGCTTTTCACCGTCAGGACGATCTGGCGGCAGGCCTGGCGCAGGCCGTAGAGCTGGTCGGAAAATTCCGCCGGAACATCGCCTTGCGCGCGGCTGATGAATTCCAGAATCTTGGAGTAGAGCGCCTTGACTTTCCGCTCGTAGACGGAGTCGAGGTCGAAATCGTGGATCTCACGGTCGTTGTTTATGAACTCCTCCAGATCGCCGGCCGTCAGAATCTCGGTGCGGTGCAGATTGATGCCATGCGCGATGATCTCGAAGGCATTGTCATAGAGGTGAATGGTTTCATTCCTGACCGCTTCCAGCAGGGTCTCGGGAAAGTCCATCACCGAATCCATCAGATATTTCGGCTCGACCACATCGATCCTCGGCGCCGGGATAATCCGCTCAAGAAAATTCACCAGCTGTTTCACGAAGGGAATTAGGACCGCGACGCCGATGACATTGAAGATGGTGTGAAACACGGCCAGTTTCAGCGTGTAGTCGTCGGCGCGGATGCCGGCAAAGTCCGCCGTCATATCGACCGCCAACATAATCTGGTGAATGAAGGCAATCGCGATAACGCCGGTAATCATGTTGAAGATCAAATGCCCCGCAGCCAGCCTCTTGCCCTGGTAGTTCGAGCTCATGGACCCGAGAATCGCGGTAATCGTGGTGCCGATATTGGCGCCGATGGCGAGCGCGAGCGCGTTTTCATAGGTGACCTGCTGCGCCGCCAGCGCCGTGATGATCAGCACCAGCGTGGCGTGCGAGGACTGCATGACGACAGTCGCGAACACGCCGATCCCCGCGAAGGCGAACAGGCCGGCATATCCGGGCAACGCAAACTGGGTCAGATCGATGGTCGAACGGAACGCCTCGAAGCCTTCCTTCATATGGTGGATGCCGAGGAACAGGAAACCCAGTCCGGCGAGGATATAGCCAATGCCCTTCATCGAGCGGTTGCTCTGGAACACCAGAACGATACCGAACACCAGCATCGGCATGGCGTAGGCGGAGATCTTTACCTTGAGACCGAAGCCGGCGATCAGCCAGGCGCCCGTCGTCGTGCCGATATTGGCGCCGAAGATGATGCCGATCCCGGAGGCAAGCGCGATCAACTCCGCGCTCAGGAACGAAATCGTGATCACCGAAACCAGTGAGCTCGACTGCATGATCGTCGTGGTGACGATGCCGAAGGAAATCGATTTCCAAAGCCGGTCGGTCGTATTGTTCAGAAGTTTCTCCAGCAGGCCGCCGGTGAAGGCCCGGAAACCATCCTCGAGAAACAGCATGCCGAACAGAAAAATGGCGACGCCCGCCGATATCTGCTTGAAATCGGGGCTGACCCAGAAGCCATAGACCAGCACGAAGAAAATGACGGGCAATACTATTCGCCGGATCATGAATTCAGCTCGACTATCATATGAACGACCACTCGATTATCGTCGCCGGGCTCATTGAGCGGCGACGATGTTCCCCTCCCCTTGGCAAAAATTACGTCACCAAGAAACATCGCTTATTCGGTTCGACCGGCCGAGCCGAAGCAAGTAAATCTGCGCAGGAAATGAGCGCATTTATGACATTTTGCCGCAATGACTTATGTCAATATGGGCTGGACATCGCCCAAAAACGCCTTTCGCGGACGCCTCATTGCACGTAAATGGGGTAGCGCTTCGAAGCGCCGAGCACCACCGATGCGGCACGTTATGGAAAGAGCGAACTTGCCTTTGCCAAAAGTTGAAGCCGTGCGTTCGAATCGCATCGCCGGCGCAATTTTTTCCAGGCGCCATATCGGATGCGCCCGGCTGGACGGGGCGGCACGCCGCCGTCGCCTGTCGCCATGACCTCCCCGCAAAGCCCGCCTGGAGGTCCGCGCGCGCCCAAAGTCGCAGCCCTGCTGCTTGCCGCCGGTCTTTCGAAACGCATGGGAGATCAAAACAAGCTGCTCATCGACATCGGCGGCGAGGCGATGGTGCGCCGCGCCGCCCGGATATTGCTGGGCGCGGGCCTCGATGTCACCGTTGTGACGGGACACGAGCATGACAGGATCGAGGCGGCGCTGGCCGGGCTTGCCCTCACCATGGTGCACAATCCCGATTATCAGGCCGGACAGCAGGGGTCGGTTGCCGTGGGGCTGACCGCGACCGGCGCGCAATATGATGCGGTGATCGTGGCGCTTGGCGATCAGCCCTGCCTGGAAACCGGGGACATAGAGGCGCTGATC
>JAJFHO010000236.1 GCA_021775575.1 Hyphomicrobiales bacterium | reverse complement strand
GCTCGGCGGGGATGCCGTCGATGAATCTCTTGGCGTCATAATCATGGTTGAAAGCGCTGACATAAACATTGTTCACGTCAAACAGCAGCCAGCAACCGGTGCGCTTCGTCAGCTCGGAGATGAACTCCCATTCGTCCATTTGCGAACAGGCGAAGGCGACGTAGCTGGAAACATTTTCGAGCGTGAGCGGACGCCCAAGGATTTCCTGAACCTGATTGACGCGCGACACGACATGATCGAGCGCCTCCTCTGTATAGGGGATGGGCAGAAGGTCATGCAGGTTGCGTCCGTGCACGCCCGTCCAGCATAAATGATCTGAAATCCATTGCGGTTCAACGCGTTGGGCAAGTTTCCTAAGATCATTCAGATAGTCGGTGTCGAGAGGCGCCGTTGATGCGATGGAAAGCGATACGCCATGCATGGCGACCGGATAGCGCTCCACGATTTGATCGAGGATGCGTAACGGCTGGCCGCCGGGAACCATATAATTTTCGGAGATAATCTCAAACCAGTCGACGGGCGGGTCGGTGTCGAGAATATCGGCGTAATTGGTCGGCCTCAGTCCCAGACCGAAGCCGAGATAAGGAGGCTTTTCAGCTGTCGGCGCCATCCACTGTCTCTTGCGCAAGATCGGCGAAAAAAATGCCCGCCAGCCTGTGACTGGCGGGCATATTCTGCTTGATGTCTACGACTTGGTCGTGCCGCCTTTTTCCGTGCAATCGGGAGCGGACAGTAGAACAAATCCCTGGCCCTTGCAGGTATTCTGGCCTTTGCACGCATTGCTTGCGGTCTTGCAGGCGCCCGTGCCCTTGCACGAGTTGACGCCGAAGCATTGGACTTTTTCCTGTGCGACAGCAGTAGGTGCGGCAATCGCGCCACTGAGCATCAGAGCGGCAGCGGCCGCGGCAATCGTTGCACCAGATTTTGCAGAGAGTTTCATTCACAATCTCCCATTGGGGTCTATTACTGACAAGTCAGCGGTGAATTCCGCTAACCTATAATCTATGTACGGAATATCAGACTACAGAGTTGCATCACGAATATGTGAAAACAATAGGGCAAGTGAATATGGCGCCGGCGGCGTTTACGGCATCAGGCGGATCAATTCGCCGGCAAAGACGATCGGTCCCATCGATTGCCCTTTGGGAGCCCCGCCGGCGGGCTCCAGGCTGATTGCCAGCTGAACTCCCTTTTCCAGCTCCTGCGGGTCAATTTCCGGCGGCGCATCCATCATTGCGTAGGCGCCGGTGCCCACCAGGCCCAGCGTCATCGGCGGTTTGCCGTCTTTCATAATGGCCCAAAGCTCGTAACTTTTTGCCTTCAGCGTTTCGGCGGAAACCGGCCGGATGACAAACTGCATGTCGTTCAACGCCATTGAAACGACAAAGCCGGTTTTTCCTTCATCTCCCTGAAGCATGGCGACATACCGCGGTGGCGATTGCTGTTGCGACATCGGCGGCTCGAGACCGCCAAACCACATGAGCGCGATCGCCGCCGCGGCCGCGGCCGCGCCGAGTGCGGCGGTCCGCCAGGCGGCAAGGCTGCGCCGCATGGCATCGACCTGCTCCGACACCTGTTCGCGAAGTCCGCCCGTCTCCGAGCGACGATGTTCAATCTGCGCTTCGATTCGTGCCCACAGCGACGGGGGAACCTGGCCGGGAGGCGAGGTTTCCCCCAGAGGCGACAGCAATTTTTCCCATTGCGCGGTCCTCTCGGCGAAGTCCCGGTCCGTTGCGCGCAGCGCTTCGGCTTCGGCCCGCTCCGCCGCGTTCAACGTACCGAGGGCAAATTCGGCCGCGAATATTTCCTGATCGCGATCAGCCATCGGAAAGGCACTCTCTGAGCCGTATGAGACCGCGCCGTATCTTGCTTTTCACGGTACCGACGGGTGCGGACACGCCCGCCGCGATCTCTTCATGGGTGTAGCCGTAATAATAGGCCAGCAGGACACATTTCTGACTATCGCCATCGAGCAGCTTCAGGCAATCGAGAAAGGCGCGCAGATCGGCGGAGTGCGCGGCTGATCTGAAGGGATCAGGCAGCGTGAAATCTTCGATTTCATCGCCTGTATCGGGGTTCAACTGGCTCTCACTGCGTTTGCGCAGCAGATCGATCGACCGGTTGCGCGTGATTGTCACCATCCAGCCCAACGGCGACCCATAGCCCGGCTTGTAGCCCGCGCCGCCATTCCAGATTCTGAGATAAGTGTCCTGCACTGCGTCCTCTGCGAGATCGCTCCTTTTTAGGATACGAACGGCAACGCCAAAGAGTTGCGCCGACGTCGCTTCATATAATTGCCGGAAGGCCTTCCGATCGCCCCGCGCCGCTACTTCGAGCAGATTTTTCAAATCGATTTCAGCCATGGCGATACAATTACGATCAATTCCTGCTCATTGTGACATGGGCGAAAAGCCGCAGGGCGTCACTCATTACCTGTTAGCCGTTGAGTGCCATTAGGGAAGGTCGCGAGCTTTGCCGACAACCACAACTTTAAGCGGTTTCGACAAGCCTCGCACGGTTACCGATCTGGTGGCAAAGCCGGAGAGATCGATTTCCGCCATCTGCGCGGCCTCGGCGGACATCACAAACTGGCATTTCATATCCTTGGTTGCCGACTCAAGCCGGCTTGCGGCATTGACGGTCCGTCCGATGACGGTCATGGAGGCGCTCTTCTCATATCCAATCTCGCCCAGGACAAGCGATCCGACATGCAGCCCCATGCCGATGCAGATCGGCGAGGGCAGTTCGCTTGCCAGTTCCTTGTTGACCTGATCGAGGGCAATATCGATTTTTTTCGCCGCGCGGACTGCTTTGCGGCAGCCATCCTCCGGCCCGGTATCGCGTCCGAAAACGGCCATCAGTCCGTCGCCAAGATATTTGTCGATCCAGCCTCCTTCCTCCTCGATCGCGGTGCCCGCCGCGGCAAACAACCGGTTGAGAATGAAGACGACGTCATAGGGGAGCTTGTCCTCGCTCAGACTGGTGAAACCCCGAACGTCGAGGAAAAGTACGGCAAGTATGCGCTCGACACCCTGAGATTCATCGGTCTTGCGCACCACGCCATTCGGCCTCAGCAGAACCTTCACCGTAATCGGATCTGTCGGGCGCAGTTGGCAGGCGAGGCGAACGCCGGGGCCGGCATTAATGCCGGCAAGCGTTGCCGCCTCGGCGCTATTCGGGGCGGGAAGCGCGTCGTTGCCGTCAAGCACCTGGACTCGGCAAGTCGAACAGCGCGCCCGGCCTCCGCACACCGACAAATGCGGGATGCTGTTCATTCGGCTCGCTTCCAGAAGCGTCGAGCCTCTTTGCATCTGTATATTCGGCTCCGGTTCGTAGTTGACCGGAACCCTCGATTTCGATCTGGCCATCAACCAGCGGGCCAGCATGGCAAGACCGATCGCGCCGAGCAATATATAGAACCCGTAACGCGCCTGTTTGCCGTAGCTGCTCAGACGTTGCCCCGCTTCAGGCGCGGGCCAGCCCGTGACCTGCTTTATCGCCTCCAGAACGTCAGGGTCGGCGACGGCCTCGGTGGCGGCGCGTCCGGCGACCATGAAACCGGCGAGGGCGGTCACCGGGATAAGGACGGCCAGCGCAAGCAACACCGGGAAAAAGCGCTCATACCATTTGGTCAGGCGGAGCCAGAAATGCAGCCCCATGCAGCCATGCGTCCAGACCACCAACAGCAGGGCCGATTGAGTCCATCCATTTGCCGGCCAAAGCCGCACAAGTTCGTAAAAATAGATGTCGTTGACGCCAAAGAGTTCATGCGCAACGCGCGTGTTGACGATATGGGGGAACAGGAAAAAGGGAATTGCCAGTCCGAGAATAAGCTGCCCCAGCTCCCATGCGGGAAGCTGAAAGGTCGAGCGGCGCGCCAGTTTGGCCAACCCGAACGCAATATGGATGAGGAGCGCAAGGCCGAGAATGATGCCGCCGGGCAATGAGCGCGTGATTGACATGCGCCAGTCCTGGACCACGCTCATCGCGTCGATGCTGAACAGCCCAAGAGCGTGGTTGAGAAAATGGGTCAGGGCGAAAGTGAACAGAATAAGCCCCGATGTCAGGCGTATTCTCTGTGCGGTGCCGCCACGAAGAAGAATGTGCATAAAGACAAGGCCTCGTTTCCGTGGCAGAAAAACGCATATCCACTTGACGATGCGCCGGACAATGGCACCGCGTAACATTCTTGTACACGCCATTATATAGTTAGTTCATGACCAGGTGTGGCGGCGGCCGGTTTTCCACGCAACATTGGTTGTCGATTGCGCCCCACGGCGGGAGGGTGAGATAAGGCGGACCATGTTTTCATCTGTGCTTGTTGCAAATCGCGGAGAGATCGCCTGCCGGATTTTCCGGACCGCCCGGGCCATGGGCCTGCGCACGATCGCGGTCTATTCGGACGCCGACCGCAAGGCCGACCATGTGGAAATGGCCGATGAAGCCATTTATATTGGCGGGCCGCGGCCCGAGGAAAGCTATCTGCGGGCGGAAAGCATCATTCGCGCCGCGCTTGAGAGCGGCGCGGAGTGCATCCATCCGGGCTACGGGTTTCTTGCCGAGAATGCCGCCTTCGCGGAGGCCTGCCCCGTGGCCGGCATCACGTTCGTCGGACCGCCGCCCGGCGCGATCAGATCGATGGGCCGAAAGGACGAAGCCAAGGAGCTGATGCGCGCCGCGGGCGTGCCCGTGCTCCCGGGAAGCGGCGGTGACGTCACCGATCTTGAGGCAATCGGGCAAGCGGCCGCGAAGATCGGGTTTCCGGTGATGATCAAGGCGGTTGCCGGCGGCGGCGGAACGGGGATGCGCCGCGTCGATGCACCCGATGCGCTGGCCGTTGCATTGGAGGAGGCGCAACGCGAGGCAATCGCCGCTTTTGGCGATGCGCGCGTGATCATCGAAAAATGCCTCGACCGGCCCCGGCATATCGAAGTCCAGATTCTGGCGGATACCCATGGCGCTTGCGTGCATTTGTTCGAGCGCGACTGTTCGCTGCAACGCCGTCATCAGAAGGTTATTGAGGAGGCGCCAGCCCCGGATATGCCCGCGGGATTGCGCCGGCAAATGACCTCCGCGGCGGTCGCGGCGGCGAGGGCGGTTGGTTATACCGGTGCTGGAACAGTTGAGTTTTTAGTTGAAGAAAAGAGCTTAACTGATTCAAGCAGTTTCTATTTTCTTGAAATGAATACACGCCTTCAGGTCGAGCATCCGGTGAGCGAGGCGATCACCGGCGTTGATCTTGTTGGCTTGCAATTCCGCGTTGCGGCGGGCGAGCCGCTGGGTTTTTCCCAACACGACATCACTCTCGACGGCCATGCCATCGAAGCGCGTATTTATGCCGAAGACACTGAGAAGGACTTTCTTCCTTCATCCGGCCGGTTGTATTGCGCCGGCTGGCCTGTGGGCGAGGCTATCCGCACCGATGCCGGTGTGCGGAGCGGCGATATTGTCTCGCCCTTTTATGATCCGCTGCTGGCGAAGATTGTGGCGCATGGCCCCTCTCGCGCTGAAGCGCTGGACCAGCTGAAAGCGGCGCTGGGCGAAACCGTGCTGGCCGGCCCGTGCACCAATCTTTCCTTCCTGCATGATCTGCTGAACCAGCACGAAGTGGCCGGCGGGTTGATCGATACCGGTCTCCTTTCCCGCCTCTCGATAGGGAAGGCGGACACGGCGGCGGGGTTCGACGCGGTGGCCGCGCGTGCCGGAATCGTGGCGTTGCTGCGCGAGGAGCGTCGCCGGTTGGATGCGCGCAAGGGGCGTTTCTCCAACGAGACCTGGTCGCCATGGAATGCCGGCGATGGCTTCACCCTGGCGCCGCCGCATTCTGTCACGATGGAATTCCTTGCCGAGGGAGCGCCGCTGCAGGTGGAGACCCGATGGAATTCCGGCGAGCCGGAGATCGTATTTGCCGAAGGCCCTGGTGCGGGCGACGCGGCGGATACGGATGGAGCGGGTGACTGCAAAACGATTGTTGCGGGGAGCCGTGTTTTCGTCATCAGAAATTTGCGCCAGAGCGAAATCCGGCTCAGCGTGCAATCGGCGCTGACCGGCAATGAGTCGGCTTGCGACGGCGAGGTTAGGGCGCCGATGCATGGCAGGATTGTGAAGCTTGCGGTGAAGCTCGGCGACGATGTGGAGAAAGGCGAAACACTGGCCGTTCTCGAGGCCATGAAAATGGAACACCGGGTGCCCGCGCCGCTCGGCGGCGTCGTCACCGACATACTGGTGTCCGAGGGGCAACAGCTCAGCGAGGGCGCGGCCATTGCCATTGTCGTTTCAGCGGAGACGCCGTGACGCTGCATCTCATCAAACTTTGTGTCGGGATTGAGAATATTCCGCATCTTGTCGAGCGCCAGGCCTGGCGCCTGGAACAGCTTCGTAGCAGCGAAGGGGTTGAGGAGTTGCGGCACCGCACCCGGCAAATGCCGCGCCGCGGAGACGAGCTGTGCGACGGCGGATCGATTTACTGGGTCATCAAGGGTGTCGTTCAGGTGCGCCAGCGCCTGCTCGCGCTGAATGCGGTGCGCGGCGACGACGGTATCGCGCGCTGCGACCTGATCCTCGATCCGCAACTCGTGGCGACGCGTCCGCGGCCGCGCCGCGCGTTCCAGGGATGGCGCTATCTCGACCCGCAGGACGCGCCGGCGGATCTTGTTCTGCGCGGCGCGGGCCTCGACGAAATGCCCGCCAAAATGAAACAGGAGCTGATTGAACTGGGTCTGCTGTAACCGGCTTTATTTCTTCTCCGGCACCGCGACATTGTCGATCAGCCGGGTCTTGCCGAGCAACGCTGCCGCGAATACGCGCGCGGGCTCCGCGACGCTTCCCGCGAGCGGTGTGAGATCGTCCGCGTTGCGGACCTCCAGATAGTCGACATCGAACCCGGCATCCGCCAGCGCCGCTCTGCCGGACTGGATATGTTCGGAAATTTCACCGTCCTGCGAAAGCGCCTTGGCAATCCGCGTGACGGTTTTGAAAAGCAGCGGCGCCCTGGCCCGCTCGTCCTTGGTGAGATAGGCATTGCGCGATGACATGGCCAGACCGTCCCTTTCGCGGATTATCGGGCCGCCGAGGACGTTGACCGGTATATCGAGATCACGCGCCATCCTGCGGATGACGAGAAGCTGCTGATAGTCCTTTTCGCCAAAAATGGCCATGTCGGGAAGGCATTGCAGGAAGAGTTTCGCGACCACTGTCGCGACGCCGCCGAAGAAGTGCGGCCTTGAACGCCCGCACAGCCCGTTGGTTAGCTCGGTGACCTCGATATGGGTGGAAAAGTCGGGCGGATACATCTCCGTCCCCGCAGGCGCGAAAACGAGATCGGTTCCAAGCGCCTGCAGTTTTTCCATGTCGCCCGCCTCATCGCGCGGATAGGTCGCCAAATCCTCGTGCGGCGCGAACTGGGCGGGGTTGACGAAAATCGAGACGACGACCTTGTCGGCGTTTTTTTTCGCCAGCCGCACCAGCGACAGATGGCCCTCATGCAGTGCGCCCATCGTTGGAACGAGAGCGATCTTGTCGCCATGCCCGCGCCATAGCGCGATGATAGTGCGCAGCTCGGCTACGGTAACAATCGTTTTCGGTGCGCCGCTCATTGAATTCGGCTTAAATCTCCCACGATACAATCCATTCAGACAGTATCAGCGGCACATACCCGCGCCAATGCGGCAAAGCGGATGCACATTGTCCGCGGTCCATTTGCGCACCATTTAAAGGGTAAGATAAAAGGATGCCTCATAGGGGTACCAAATGAGCCAGAATGGCAATGAACCCGTCGACAGCCGGAAGGGTGGCGGTAAAGTCGCCGAGACGCGTTCCGACGAGTCGCAAGTCGATGCATTTCTCGAAAAGGTGAGATCGATGACGCCGGCCGCCGGAAGCGGGCAGCGCGGGCGGCTGATCTTCGCCATGGATGCGACCATGAGCCGCCAGCCCACCTGGGATATGGCGCTCGGCCTGCAGGCCGACATGTTCGCGGCGGTAAAGGCGGTTGGCGGTCTCGACGTGCAGCTGGTGTATTTTCGCGGATTCCGGGAATGCCGGTCGAGCAAATGGGTACGAGACCCCGAGGAGCTGGCGCGGTTGATGACCAAGGTCTCCTGCCTTGGCGGCCATACGCAGATCGGAAAAGTGCTGATCCACGCGCGCAAGGAAACTGAACGCAACCATGTCAACGCGCTGGTCTATGTCGGCGATTGCATGGAGGAGCAAGTCGACGATCTGGCGGCGCTCGCCGGCGAACTCGGTCTTCTCGGCGTGCCGGTTTTCCTGTTTCAGGAAGGCCATGATACGAACGCGGAAACCGCTTTCCGCGAAGTCGCAAGGCTTACCCACGGAGCCTGGTGCCGGTTCGACGCCGGTTCGGCGGCGCAGCTGCGTGAGTTGCTGTCGGCCGTCGCGGTCTATGCGTCGGGCGGACGCAAGGCTCTTGCCGATCTCAGCGAGACCCGCGGCGGCGCCACGCGTTTGCTGCTGGAACAGCTCAAGTAAAGGCGCTACGCGTAGACGATGCTCCGTTATTTCCTCCTGGTTATGGCCGTCCTTCTGGCGATCGTGCTGGCCATCGGCTTTTTTGCGAAGGCCGATCCGAAAAAGATGGCGAAAGCACTGCGCTCGATGGGCGGCATTGCACTGCTCGGTCTGGCCTTCCTTCTCGTGGCGCGCGGCCTGTTCGTTTACGCGGTCCCGCTCGCTATTTTTGGTTTCGCTCTGCTGCAGGGGCGCAATCCGTTTCCATCCGCTTTCCCCGGCAGCGCCACAAAGTCGTCAGGGCAGTCATCGCGGGTGCGAACCGACTATATCGAGATGCGGCTCGACCACGACACCGGCGATATGGAAGGCATGGTTCTCAAAGGAAAATTCGAGAATCGCATGCTGTCGGACATGGCGCTGGGCGATCTGGGAAATCTCTGGACCGAATGCCAGCGTTACGACGCGCAGGCGGCGCAGCTCCTGGAGGCCTATCTGGACCGGACATATCCCGATTGGCGGGACAAATTCGGTGCGCCGGGCGCCGGGGAGGCTTCAGTCGGCGGCGGCGGTCCGGTGAGCGTTGAGGAAGCCTATGAAATTCTGGGGCTTGCTGTTGGCGCCAGCGCTTCGGAGATCGGCAAGGCGCATCGGACCCTGATGAAGAAAATCCATCCCGACCAGGGTGGCTCTACCTATTTGGCCGCCAAGATCAACGAGGCCAAAGATGTCCTGCTGAACCATGTCAAAAAGGGCTGATCGTCAGCCCTTGGCTATTATTCGGCGCGCATTACGAAGCAGGGAATGCGCTGTCGCTTCAAGGCGCTGCAGGTGCTGCGGGCCCCGGATTCGGAGAATCCCGCGAAACGGGCGCGGAACAGATACTGTTTCGGATTTGGCAGCGGCAGCGTTATCGGATCATGCCCGGCCAGGACGGCGCTCGCCTTGATCTGAACGGCATTCAGCCGCTCGAGGGCTTCCGTGTGACTTCTGTAAGCGCCCACCTGCACGTGAAAGTCGCCGGTGGAGCGATCGTCATTCGATGCCGTCTGGCGAGCGACAAATTGTTGCACTTCCATCCTGTCAACTGCGATTCCGTCGATCCTGGGCAACGTCGCGGTGGCAGCCCGTGTAAATGCCGGAGCTGATGCCGCCGCCGCCGAGGCGACCGGCACTTCTGTTCCACCGAGAGGATTTCGTTGCGGCAAGGGGACGCGCTTGGGCTGGCTGACGGCGCGACGGTGTGCCGATGCGTGTTTCCACGACCTGTCGAGCAACGCCTGCATATGCTGATTGCGTGATTTGGACGTCTTGCCGCCCATGACGACCGCGACAAGGTGTTTTTTGCCGCGTGCGACCGAGGCGGCAAGATTGAATCCGGAGGCGCGCGTATAGCCGGTCTTGATGCCGTTGGTCCCGCGATAGCTGAACAGCAGGGCGTTGTGATTGCGGTAGCGTTTGCCCTTGTAGCTGAAATACTTCAGCTGGAAGTAGCCGTAATATTCCGGAAAGTCCTTCATTATTCGCCGCGAAAGCACAGCCATGTCGCGGGCTGTCGTGACCTGAGCCTTGTTCGGCAGGCCGGAGGCATTGCGGAATGTCGTTTTCGTCATGCCGAGTTCGCGGGCCTTCAAAGTCATCATCCGCGCGAACCGGCCCTCGCTCTGCCCCACATTCTCAGCGACGACAGTTGCCATGTCGTTGGCCGATTTTGTAACCAGCGAACGGATGACGTCGATCACGCGTATTGTTTGCCCCGGCTTTAAACCAAGCTTGGAGGGAGGCTTGCTCGCGGCAAATTTTGAAACCTTGAACCGTGTATCGAGTTTGATCCGGCCCGCTTTCAGTTCCGCAAAAACCATGTACAGAGTCATGATCTTCGTCAGCGATGCGGGATAACGCTGGCTGTCCGCGTTGCGCGAATACAAGGTCCGCCCACTATTATTGTCGATTACGATTGATGCATATTGAGAAGCCGCGTTCGCCGACCCGGGAAAAGCCGGGAGAAATGCGGCGATGATGAAAGAGACAACGATGGCGGCCTGGCTCCACCGTTGCGGCCTTTCGCGGCTGTTCGGGTACCCCGTCAACACTTTTCCCTTGCCAGAGCCGAGCGGCTCTTCCCCCAAAGATTTGACGATCTGCGTCAATTGTCCGCCCGAGCGCCCCCCGATCGATATGACACCCCGATAGCAGCCGGACCCGGCTAGCCTAGATTTTGGCCGGTTACGAATTAGTTAAGGGACCGCACGAAAGTCGAATATTGTGCAGTGCAAAAAAATATTGACACGTCGTTGTGCAATGCATATATCAATGGTGCAGCGCAACAATTCATAGAAGCGGGCGCATTGTCCGGTATCAGGCGGACGAATAAGGTCAGATGGAGACGACGATGAACGGTATTGAGGACTTTCAGAAAATCGGCAAAGACAATTTCGATGCCACGGTCAAGAGCTTTGGTGAGGTCAACAAGAGCTTTCAGGCGATCGCGACCGAGGTGACGGACTATTCCAAGAAGGCGTTTGAAGAGAGCACGGCTACCTTCGAGAAGCTGGTTGGCGCCAAATCGGTCGAGCAGGCCGTCGAGATTCAGACGGACTTCGCCAAGAAGGCGTATGAGAATTATGTCGGCCAGGCCTCCAAGATCGGCGAAATGTATGTCGATCTCGCCAAGGAGATCTACAAGCCGGTTGAGGACGTGCTGGCGAAAAAGGCCTAACGGACCTTCTAAAAAAAACAGTTTTAATCCTCCCAGGATTGGCCCGGCGTTCGCGTCGGGTCTTTTTTTTTGCCGTTTTAGCGCCACCTAATTCGGTACAGTAGAGTTGATTCGCAGACGATTGCGGCGCGCGCCAACATCCCGTTACAATGCCGGACGCCAAGCCAGCTGAAAAAGGAATTGTCGAATAATGCCACGGAACGATCGGGATCAGCGCATCGATGATGCTGGGACCGACATGGTCACCAAGACCCGTCCCAAGACGAAAAAGCCGAGTCTGTACAAGGTGCTGCTGCTCAATGATGATTACACACCGATGGAATTCGTCGTTTATATTCTGGAGCGGTTCTTCAACAAGCTGCCCGAGGACGCGATGCGGATAATGCTGCATGTGCATCAAAAAGGCGTCGGAGTATGCGGTGTGTTCACCTTCGAGGTCGCCGAGACCAAAGTGACCCAGGTAATGAATTTCGCCAAGCAGCATGACCATCCGCTACAATGCACCCTGGAAAAGGAGTAAGCTCGAACCGTGACCTCATTTTCGTCCAGTCTCGAAGACGCGCTTCACAGGGCGCTCGAATATGCCAATGAGCGGCATCATGAATATGCCACCCTTGAGCATTTGCTTGCCGCGCTGATCGACGATCAGGACGCGTCGGCGGTGATGCGCGCCTGTGACGTTAATCTCGATCAACTGCGTGAAAAATTGTTGAGTTATATCGATACGGAACTCGATGGGCTGGTCATCGACGAGGACGGCGAGACGCAGCCGACCGCCGGGTTTCAGCGTGTCATTCACCGCGCCGTCGTACATGTCCAGTCGTCGGGACGCGAGGAGGTGACGGGGGCGAATGTGCTTGTCGCCATCTTCGCGGAACGTGAAAGTCACGCCGCCTATTTCCTGCAGGAACAGGACATGACGCGCTTCGACGCGGTCAACTATATCAGCCATGGTATTGCCAAGCGGCCGGGCATGTCGGAGCCGAAACCTGTGCGCGGCGTGGACGAGGACGCGGCCACGGTCGAGGGTGGCGAGGACAAACGCGGCGGGGCCGATGCGCTTGAGGTCTATTGCGTCAATCTCAACGAAAAAGCGCGCAAGGGCGGCATCGATCCGCTAATCGGGCGGACCGCGGAGATCAGGCGCACAACCCAAATTCTGTGCCGCAGGCAAAAAAACAATCCGTTATTCGTCGGTGATCCGGGCGTCGGCAAGACCGCGATCGCGGAAGGGCTGGCCCGGCGCATCGTGAAGGGAGAGGTCCCTGCCGTCCTGTTGGATTCCACCATCTTCCAGCTCGATATGGGCGCGTTGCTGGCGGGAACGCGCTACCGGGGCGACTTTGAGGAACGGCTCAAGTCGGTGATGCGCGAGATCGATGCCTATCCCGGCGCGATATTGTTCATTGACGAAATCCACACCGTGATCGGCGCCGGCGCCACATCGGGCGGTGCGATGGATGCGTCCAATCTGCTGAAGCCGGCGCTGCAAAGCGGCACGCTGCGCTGCATCGGTTCGACCACCTACAAGGAATACCGGCAGCATTTCGAGAAGGACCGGGCGCTGGTCCGGCGTTTTCAGAAAATCGATATCGAGGAGCCGAGCGTGCCCGACACGATCGCGATCCTGAAGGGTCTGAAACCTTATTTCGAGGAGTTTCACAAGATCCGCTACACGATCCAGGCGCTCAAATCCGCAGTTGAGTTGTCCCACAAATATATTCACGACCGGAAGTTGCCGGACAAGGCGATCGATGTCATCGACGAGACCGGCGCGGCGCAGGTTCTGCTTCCCGAGAGCCGCCGCAAGAAGACCATTGGCGTGAAGGAGGTGGAGGATACCATCGCGACGATGGCGCGCATTCCGCCCAAGACAATCACCAAGTCCGCCGCGGAAGTGCTGGCGCATATCGAGCGGGACCTGAAGCAGGTCGTATTTGGCCAGGACAAGGCGATCGAGGCTTTGGCGAGCGCCATCAAGCTGTCGCGTGCCGGATTACGCGAACCCGAAAAGCCGATCGGCGCCTATCTGTTTTCCGGCCCGACCGGGGTCGGCAAGACCGAGGTCGCGCGCCGGCTTGCGAGCACCATGGGCATTGAACTCATTCGCTTCGACATGTCGGAATATATGGAGCGGCACACCGTCTCCCGGCTGATTGGTGCGCCGCCCGGCTATGTCGGTTTCGACCAGGGCGGCCTGCTTACCGACGGCGTCGACCAGCACCCTCACTCCGTGCTGCTGCTCGATGAGATCGAAAAGGCGCATCCGGACCTGTTCAACATCCTTCTCCAGGTCATGGATCATGGCAAGCTGACCGATCACAACGGCAAGAGCATCGACTTCCGCAACGTCATCTTGATCATGACGACCAATGCCGGCGCGGCGGATATGATCAAGCCGCCCATCGGCTTCCAACGCACGAAGCGGGAGGGGGACGACGAGGAAGCGATCAACCGGATGTTCTCGCCGGAGTTCCGCAATCGTCTCGATGCGGTCATTCCTTTCGCGAATCTGCCGCCGGAAGTCATCGCCAAGGTGGTCGAAAAGTTCATATTCGAGCTCGAGGCACAGCTTCATGACCGCAACGTCACGATCGAGCTGTCCGACGACGCGAATAAATGGATCGCCAGCAAGGGCTATGACGAACAGTTTGGCGCCCGGCCTCTGGCGCGGGTGATCCAGGAGCATATCAAACGGCCGCTCGCCGATGAGCTGCTGTTCGGCAAGCTGAAGGGCGGCGGCACGGTGCGCGTCGTTGTCGAAGACAAGGGCGGCGTCAAGGTTCTCGGCTTTGAGTATATCGACGGCAACACGCCACCGAAAAAACCAGGCGGCCGGGGCAAAGCAGGCAAGGGGCCCGACAAGGGCGGTACAAAGGCCAAGCGTAAGCCGTCGCGCTCCTCCCGATCGGGGTCCGGCGAAGGCGGCAAGCCCAAACGGTCTTCCGGCTCGCCTCCGGCGAAGCCGTTGACGTCCGGCGGTTCCGGCCTGGTGCCGAAAGTGCCGCTGCCGGCGAAATAGCCTTGGGGCAGGGGGAGCCAGTCACGCAACCGCCGGAATGGACGAAGGGCGCATCGCGGGGCGACGCATTCTGGCGCGGTATCGGCGGCGTGCCGTCGACTCCCGTTCTCGTGGTTGTCATCACATTTCTTGGTTTCGGTGCGCTCGCCCACGACGTCGGCTTTGATATTTATCAGGCGGCTTTCGTGACGGCGGTGGTGTTCGCGCTGCCCGGGCAAGTTGTGCTGGCCGACGAGATCGCCCATGGCGCCGGCTTGCTGGCCGCGGCATTTGCGGTGACGCTGACCGCGGTTCGGCTTCTGCCGCTGGTCTTTTCGCTGATGCCGGTAATGCGTGACGGCAAATCGCCGCGCTGGCCCGAATTCGTCCTCAGCCATTTCACCGCGATCACGCTGTGGATCGAGGCCATGCGGCGGTTGCCACCGCTGCCGAGAAATTTGCGCATGCCCTATTTCGCGGGATTTTCCGCGGGGTTGTCCGCCGGCACGATGTCGGCGACCATCCTTGGCTACCATCTGGCCGCGCAACTGCCGCCACAGATCGCGGCCGGTTTCGTTTTCCTCACGCCGATCTATTTTTTTCTGTCGCTTATCGCGACCGCGGTCGGCGGCGCCGACAGAATGGCGCTTGCGGTCGGCACAGTTCTGGGCCCGGCGCTGTTTCTGCTCGCGCCAGGGTATGATCTGTTTCTGACCGGTCTGATCGGCGGCAGCGCCGCCTATTTCATGGTGCGGCGGCGCAAACGCGGGGCCGGGTCATGAGCGAGATCGGTCACGGCGTCTGGTCCTATGTATTTCTGTTCACTGCCGGTTTCGTGGCAACCCAGCCCTGGCGCTATCTCGGCGTCATCCTTTCCCGGAATGTTCAAGAAGATGCGGAAATCCTGGTCTGGGTACGCGCCGTGTCGACATCGCTGGTCGCTGGCCTCGTGGCGCGCATGGTTCTGCTGCCCGCCGGCGCATTGGCGGCTGTCCCGCTGGAAATTCGCCTGGGCGCATTTGCGTTGGGCGTTGCGGCCTATTATGGCGGCGGCCAACGGCTGATCATAGGGGTGGGAGCTGCCGCCGCGGCCCTGATCGCCGCCCAATATGGTCTGGGCGGCTGAACCGGTTCCCGAGATTTATGGGTTATGCTCTAGGTGTCCGCGAGAGCCGCCCGGATTTTTTCCGCGTTGGCGGCCAAAATATCGGGGTCCTCCATATCGCCGCTATGGGGCTTCAGCTTGACATCCGCCCAGCGCGGGATGATGTGGAAATGGATATGAAACACCATTTGCCCGGCGGCCGCCTCGTTGAACTGCTGAACGATGACGCCTTCCGCATCCATGGCGTCGCGGACCACCGGCGCGAGTGCCTGCACCGATTTCATGAGTGTGCACAGCGTGTCGGGATCGACGTCGAAAATATTGACTGCCTGGGCCTTGGGGATCACCAGAACATGGCCGTCGGCGCGGGGCATGATATCCAAAAAGGCGAAGGTCTCCTCGTCTTCAAAGACCTTGTGGCACGGTAATTCACCGCGCAGAATTTTCGCGAAAACATTGTCCTGGTCATATGCCATTGCTGTCCTCCGCGCCCGGTGTTGCGACCCGCGCCTGTTTCCCAACTTCGCGGGCCTGGGTCAAGCACTCTCGTCACCGTCCGATTGCGCGCCCCTGCGGAATGGCGACAGCGTGTTCAGTTCGGCATTCTCCAACTCGACATAGCCGCGCTCGCGCTGCAGATAGTCGGCGACCGCGCCGCGCAGAGACTTGTCCGCGATCAGATGCGCGCTGTAGGTGGTTTGCGGCAGGTAACCGCGGGCGATTTTGTGCGGGCCCTGTGCTCCAGCCTCGACCCGGCCGAGATTATGCTCGATGGCATACTGGATCGCCTGATAGTAGCAGGCCTCGAAATGCAGACAGGGGTGATCCTCCACACAGCCCCAGTAGCGCCCGTAGAGCGTATCGCCACCGATGAAATTCATCGCGCCGGCTATATAGCGACCCTCGCGTTTGCACATGATCAACAAGATGTCGCGCCCAAGCGTCTCGCCGATCAGGCTGAAGAAGGACCGCGTCAGATAAGGTGTTCCCCATTTGCGCGATCCGGTGTCGGTGTAGAATTGGAAAAATATGTCCCAGTGCGTTTCCGTGAGATCGTCTCCCGATAGCCATTCGATCTCTATGCCCGGGGCCAATGCCTCGCGGCGTTCCTTGCGGATCGTCTTGCGCTTGCGCGAAGCAAGGGATTCAAGGAAATCGTCGAAACTGCCATAGCCGGCATTGCGCCAGTGAAACTGCTGATCGGTGCGTTGCAGCAGTCCGATCTTGCCGAGCATCCGCCATTCCGCCTCGGTCAGAAAGGTAATGTGCGCCGATGACAGTTTGTAGCGCTCGAGCAGCGTTGCAGCGGCATTGATGAGGTAGCGTTCCCGTTCCGCGGCGTCGGGGACGTTGGGAACCAGCAGCTTGCGTCCGGTAACCGGAGTGAAGGGAACCGCGCATTGGAGTTTCGGGTAATATGTGCCGCCGGCATGTTCGAACGCGTCGGCCCAGCCAGCGTCGAAAACAAACTCACCCCTGCTGTGGGACTTGAGATAGCAGGGCATACAGGCAAGCGCGGCGCCCGAGCTATCTTCGAGCACGAGGTGCCGCGGCGCCCAGCCGGTCTCGGCACTGACCGAACCGCTATCCTCAAGTGCTTTTAAAAACGCATGGCTTATAAAAGGATTATAGGTGTTTATTGAAGTAATATCTGAGGGAATTGGATTGGCGCAGGCATTCCAGTCCGCAGGCCTGATCTTACCGATCTCCGTCTCGATCCGTACGAGAACCTGTTCCGCGTCACCCATAGTCCCGCAGTCCGGCTCAGGGCCGGAACCCTTCAAAAATCATGGCGTCCGCCCAACGCTCCGCGCGCTGCCTCTCATCGTCCGTCCGGACTGTCCAGCTCAGCAGCGGCCAGCCCAGCAGACGGCGCAAGGCAATCGGCGCCAATGCCGGGAGGGCGCGGATATCATAGGCGATGAATTGCGGTCTGGCGATGCAAGCGCTGAGCAGGTGCCGCATTGTGAAGCGTTGCCACGCGGTCAAGCTCGACCAATAGTGCAAGTCCGCGAAAGTCTCGGCAACCAGTCCGCGCGCAATGCGGGGAGCGGCGGCGGCGAAGCTGGCGATGGAATAAGGGTCGAACGACATTACCGCAGCGGGGCCGGCATAGGCGCCAAGATAATTCGCCAGCCGTTGCTCGAGCGGACCGTGGCCGGCCCAGTCGCTTTTGATTTCTATGACCAGGGGCGCGCGCCCGTCCACCTGCTCGAGAAGTTCGGGGAATGTCTGCATCCGGTCAGCCGTTTCCTTGAAGGGAACCGACTTCAACTCCGCCGCGCTCACAGCGTCGGCGCGGCCCTGGCCGAGCGTCAGCCGGTCCAGCGTCTTGTCGTGAAACACCATGACTTCGCCGTCGCCGGACAGGATGACATCGGTCTCGATGGCATAGCCGGCGTCGAGAGCGTTCTGGAAGGCAGTTTGGGTATTTTCGATTATGCCGCGCGCCGCGTCATGCAGCCCCCGGTGCGCAATCGGCCTTTTCAGCCAGTCCAGGCCGGGCATCTCCCTTCGCCTAGTCCTTAACCGCGAATGTGGCGTCCACTTCGACGGGCACGTTGCGCGGCAGGCTCCCGCAGCCGACAGCGAACCTGCTGTGCTTGCCAATGTCGCCGAGCAGCTCGACAATGAGGTTCGAAGCGCCGTTGATCACTTCGGGATGATCGGTAAAGTCGGGGGTAGCATTGACAAAACCGCCGAGCCGCAGACATCTTTCGATGCGATCCAGGTCCCCCAGGGCGGCTTTTGCCTGAGCCAGAATGTTCAGCGCGCAGGCCCGCGCCGCGCGCTGCGCCGTTTCGGTATCGACATCCGCGCCGACTTTGCCGGTGAATTGTTCGCCACCGCCGATATTTGGCAACTGCCCGGATATGAACAACTGGCTGCCGGAATGGACATAGGGTACATAATTTGCGGCGGGTGCGGCTGCCGCGGGCAGTTCAATACCCAATTCCTGCAACCGCGCATCTATCGACTTCGTCATGATTGACATTTCCCCCAATAATCAGATTACTCAGAGTCAGATATTGATCAATTTTGGTGATATTAGGAGATCGGCTATTTTTAACCGTTGTGCAAGTGCATCATGTCTATTGAATTCCTAGCGGATTTTGGATGAGAGACGAATGACGGAAACCATATCGATTTCAGGCAGGTTTAAATTCTCCCGTGCTGCCGGCGCTATTGCCGTTGCCGTAATCGCGAGCGCCGCGCTGCCCGCGCCGTCCGCTGTTGCTCTCGCCGCCAAGAGTGTCGTCCGGCTTGCTCCTCATCGCGCGGTCTATGACATGGTGCTCGACGAAAACAGCGAGCGCGGCGGTATTGCCAACGTCAGGGGCAGAATGGTGTTTGAATTTGCCGGTTCTTCCTGCGAGGGCTACACGCTCAATATACGGCTCGTCACGCAGTTGACGAACCGGTCGGGCGCCACCACGACCACCGATCTTCGCTCATCGAGCTGGGAACAGGGCGCGGGCAAGCAGTTCCGGTTTAATTCGACCCATTACCAGAATGAAAAACTCACCGAGTCGGCAAGCGGCAATGCGCTCAGGGACAAGTCTGGTGAAGGGCTTGCGGTCGATTTGTCGAAGCCCAAACCCGCCAAGCTGCGATTTTCGGGGAACATTCTTTTTCCGACCCAGCATTCGGTGGAAATCCTGGCCTCGGCGCTCAAGGGTGGGCGCATTGTCCAGGCAAAGATTTTCGATGGGTCGGAGCAGGGCCAGAAGCTCTATACGACGACGGCCTTTATCGGTAAGCAGCGGCCCGCCGGCTTCAAGAAACCGCCGCTTGCGCCGGTGGAGAATGATGAGATTCTCGACGCTATCGTATCGTGGCCGGTCACCATCAGCTATTTCGACAGCGATGAAGCCGGTGAGGCCACGCCGGCCTATGAAATGTCGTTTCAGCTATACGAGAATGGTGTCAGCCGCGGTATCACCATCGACTATGGTGATTTCGCCATTCGCGGGACCATGAAGTCGCTGGAATTTTTCACGCTCCCCAAATGTGACTGATACCGCTCGCCATTTCGTCCCAGAGCCAGGCCGCGCCGCGCACACCGCTTGCGCTTCCATGGACCGGCGGGCGAATTGCAACCTCCTTACTGTCGGAAAAAATGTAGGGAGCGATAAGCTTTGGCAAATGCTCATACAGCTGTGCCATCTGCGATAATCCGCCACCCAGCACGATCACGTCGGGGGTCGACGATATTGATGACACAAGCCAAGCCGCGGGCAAGCCGCGACGCATGGCGCGTCAGGGTCTGGCAGGCATCGGCGTGTTTTTCACCGGCGCGCCTGGCGATCCGCTCTGCTGAAAGGACATCGCCGCAGCTCCGTTCATGGTCCGCGGCCATGCCGGGCCCCGACACCCAGCATTCAATGCAGCCAAGGCGTCCGCACCAGCAGCGCGGGCCGGGAAATTCCTCCGCCTCCGGCCAGGGCAGGGGTGTGTGACCCCATTCACCGCCAATCCGGCGGGGTCCCTCCAGCAGCCGGCCGTCACACACTATCCCGCCGCCGCATCCGGTGCCCAGAATCACGCCGAACACGACGCGTGATCCGGCGCCTGCGCCGTCGATGGCCTCCGATAGGGCGAAGCAATTGGCGTCGTTCGCCACGCGCACCGCGCCCCCGAGCCGTTTTTCCATGTCGCGGTCGAACGGGCGGCCGTTCAACCATGTCGAATTGGCATTCTGGACAAGCCCCGAAACCGGCGAAAGAGAACCCGGGATGCCGATGCCTATGCTGCCCGTCGCTCCGGATTGACGCTCGATCTCGCGGACCAGGCCGGCAATAGCGTCCAGTGTGGCGTCATAGTCGCCGCGCGGCGTCGGTGCAGTGGCACGCGCCGCGGATTCGCCGGTACGGGTCAGCCCGATCGCGGCAATCTTGGTGCCTCCCAAATCGACGCCGATACGCAAGGAGGCCGAAGCCGATTCAGCGCTGCGAGATTGGTTGTGACGAGGCAAGCCTTAACACCCCTCGGACCCGCCGGAGTCGAGTATCCGGTGGGCTTGTCGCACGGTGGCCGGATTTAGAGCGGCATTCGCCGCAAAAGTCATGAGCAGCGATTCGTCGGCGAGGAGATGCTCCAGGACCGCCCTGAGAAAATCGCGGCGCGCGGCAGCCACTTCCAGGCCCGAAGGCGTTAGCCCGGTGAGGTCGAGAAATCGTCTGATTCGGTCCTCGTCCTCGGTAAGGAAGGTTATCGCTCTTACCGCGACGCTTTCGGCATCATCAACGGCAAATTTTTCACGGGTCGTGTCCATGAGTAAAATTGTTTCGCGGTTGATGGAAAAAGGCAAGAAAATCGGCGATCTTTAAAGACTTGGTTACGTGTTTACGCTCAAATGACGGTCGAGTTCAGCATGTGCTGACTGTGGGATTGACCCGGGGGACGGTTCGCTCAGACCGGCGGAATGGAATATCCAGACAACATCGCCGATTATGGGGCCTGCGAATCTGAAGCGGCAAGGCCAGTGATGAAAACGGTTCTGATTGTCGAGGACAACGACCTGAACATGAAGCTGTTTCATGATTTGCTCGATGCCCACGGCTACCGGGCCCTCCAGACCCGTGACGGGATGGAGGCATTGGAACTTGCGCGCGAACATCACCCCGATCTTATTTTGATGGATATCCAGCTGCCGGAGGTATCGGGCCTCGAAGTGACCAAATGGCTCAAGGACGACGAGCAGCTGCGTGACATTCCTGTGATTGCGGTAACTGCATTCGCAATGAAGGGCGATGAGGAGCGGATTAGGGAAGGGGGCTGCGAAGCCTATATCTCCAAGCCGATTTCCGTCGTGACTTTCCTGGAAACAATTCGCCAGTTTATTGGCGAAGGCGGCATAGACAGCGAGAAACGATGACGGCCCGCGTTCTTATTGTTGATGACATAGAAGCCAATGTTAAGCTTCTCGAAGCCCGTCTGACCGCGGAGTATTTCGAGACTCTGACTGCGCGCAGTGGTGCGGAGGCGCTGAGGATTTGCGCGACTGAAGGCGCCGACGTCGTCCTCCTCGATGTCATGATGCCGGTCATGGACGGATTTGAGGTGTGCCGGCGGCTCAAGAGCGATCCGAAGACGGCGCATATACCGGTGATCATGGTCACCGCTCTCGACCAGCCATCCGACAAGGTCAACGGACTGCAGGCCGGCGCGGACGATTTTCTGACCAAACCGGTAGACGATATCGCGCTGATTACGCGGGTGAAAAACCTGGCGCGATTGAAAACGCTCACCGACGAAATGATGATGCGCGCCACGACCAGCGAGCAGATGGGTATCGCCGGAGACCCGAATAGTGCAAACCGGGATGCCGGGAAGGGCGGACGCATATTACTTGTCGAGGATCACCAGCGCTCGGCCGACAGGATTATCCAGACATTGTCGGCGGAACAGCATATTGTGCACGAGCCCGATCCGCAGAAGGCACTGCTCGCTCTGCCCGAGGGTGAATTCGAACTTCTGATCGTCAGTCTCAGTCTGTCCGGCACCGATGGTCTGCGACTCTGTTCGCAGGTGAGATCCCTGGACCGTATCCGTCATCTGCCGATCCTTATCATCGTAGAGCCTGGCGACGACACAAAATTGCTGCGCGGCCTCGATATGGGCGTGAATGATTATATTGTGCGGCCGATCGAAAGAAACGAGATGCTGGCGCGCATTCGTACCCAGATCAAACGCAAGCGGTATGCCGACTATCTCAAGTCCCGCATCGAGGAAAGCGTTGAGATGGCCATCACCGATGGTCTGACCGGATTGCACAACCGTCGCTATATGGAAAGTCACCTCAAGACGCTGGTTGAAGAGGCCGGACAACGGGAGAAGCCGCTTTCCCTGCTCATGACGGATATCGATTTCTTCAAGTCCGTGAACGATTTGCACGGCCATGATGCCGGCGACGCCGTGCTGAGGGAATTCGCCGTCAGAGTCCGCAAAAATATCCGGGGCATCGACCTTGCCTGCCGGTTTGGCGGCGAGGAATTCGTCGTTATGATGCCCGACACCGATCTTTCGAACGCTTATATGGTCGCCGAGAGGTTGCGGCAGAGTATCGCGGGCGAACCATTTCTGCTGGCCGACGGTACGGCTTTGAAAATCACCGCAAGCGTCGGCGTTTCAAAACTGGAGGGCCTGCAGGATACGCCGCAATCGCTTTTGAAGCGCGCGGACCAGGCGCTTTACAGCGCAAAACACGATGGCCGTAACCGCGTTGTCGCCGACGCGGCTTAATTACCGCACCCGACAGAGCAGGATTTTGCCGGCCGGTATGGCGCGCAATGGCTGGGTGTTGCCTGTGTAGCGGTCACTCTTGGTCGGTTCCAGAACTTCAGATTACACCTCAAAACTTAACCTTAACACTTTACTAGCGCGCATTTTTTCGTGTATTGCGTCTCGCTGAGTGACTACAATTGGCGGCAGATAGGCGTCCGGGCTTCGGACACCGACAGCTATGTTACGGATTGGGGAGGTAAAAGAGGGCATAAACGCGGCGCGATCCTGTGCGAGAATCAGTTACTGTCCCCTTTAACCATCTCCCTGAATAAGAAAACCCTACGGAGAGCTCAGGTCCGCCGCATCTCCTGGGTCCGTGGGGTTTGGCCGGTCGTGGAGCGGCTGAGTGGCCTCCTCGTTAGTGCCGCTACGCGGCCGGCCACCAAGTCAGAAGACCAAAGCCCTCTTTGGTCCTGACTTGTTGGCCAGTCCTGCTAACCATATCGGACTTTACCCCGCTGCCGAGTGGTTGCGGGGCTGGCCTCTTATGGTCAAGGCCCAAGTCAGATCATGCGATTCTGTTTGAAGGAGCAGGTTCGGATACGAGAAAGCCGGATCGAGTGAAGCCGCCGGCTACTTGATTTTGGTTTCCTTGAACTCGACGTGCTTGCGCGCGACCGGGTCGTATTTCTTCATGACGAGCTTTTCGGTGAGATTGCGGGGGTTCTTCTTTGTGACATAGTAATAGCCGGTACCCGCGGTGCTCTCGAGTTTGATTTTTTGTGTCGGTGTTTTCGCCATTATTCCTGCTCCGGCTTGGCGTGAAAGTGCGCCGCACCCTATCGCCGTCCACCGGCTTGTCAAGTCGCGATCGTCACCGCCTATAGCATCTGGCGGCGGAATATCCCGTTCTGCATGAAGTAATAGGGCACACGGTCTCCAGGCCGGGGCGCAAGCCCCTCCGCCAATCGTTCCCTCAACTCGTCGATTACAACCCGCGTAATGCTGGGAAGGTCGAGTTTCATCGCTTCCTGGAATGTCAGCCAATGCAGATCGAGAAGCTCGTCATTGTCCGGTTCGGCGTGATGCGCCACCATATCGGCTCCGACACAAAAAAACCGCGTATCGTACCGGCGCGGTCGCCGCGGCGGTGTGATCGCCCGGCAGAAGAAAGCCAGCGCCGACAGCGCCGGCGAAATTTGCTTGTCGACGAAGCCCTGCCAGGCGGGCGAACCGGTTTTCCAGCCAGAAGGACGCCGGGAGCCGATGAACAGCCCTGTTTCCTCGCAGGTTTCACGAATTGCGGCGAGCGCAATTGCCTGCGCGCGTCTGGGGCTGGAGTTGCCCTTCATGTCTTTCATAAGTTGTGTTTCCACCACCTGCTCCAGCCGGTCGGGGACCAGTATCCGGCTGTCGGAAGCATCGACCCGGCCGCCGGGAAAGACGAATTTTCCAGGCATGAAAACATGACGCTCATGGCGGCGGCCCATCAGGATTTTCGGCTCGCCGCCGGAACGGTCTATGACGATCAATGTGGCGGCGTCGCGCGGCCGGCTATTGGGATAATCCTGTCGGCGCGCCACATTTGTCAGGCGTTTGGCATGGTTGGTCACAGCTGGTCCCTTACCCGGCTCACACATACTCTGTCAAATCGGACATATCGTCGTTATTTCAACGTCGCCGGCGCCCCTTGGTTTTTCGTCTGGCCGGCTTCTTGCCCCGGGCCGGCGGCCGGCGGCGTGCCGCCGACGGTGTGGGGCGGCCGTCGCTCAGCATCTCGAAACGCAGCGCGCCGGCGCTGGGGATTGCTTCGACCAGCCTTATCTCGACGGTATCGCCAAGCTGGAAGGTGAGGCCGGTTCTGTCGCCGATCAGGGCCTGCAGCCGCTCGTCGTGCCGGTAGAAGTCGCCGAGGATCGAGGATGCGGGTATGAAACCGTCGGCGCCGGTTTGCTGAAGACGGGCGAACAGACCGCTTCGCGTGACGCCGGAGATGCGCGCGGAGAAAACCGCTCCTATGCGATCAGCGAGATAGGAAGCAATGAGCCGGTCCACGGTCTGACGTTCGGCCGCCATTGCCAGGCGTTCCGATCCGGAAATGGATTCCGATATATCGGCTAGGCGCGCGGCTTCGCCATCGCCAAGTCCTCCCTCTCCCAGCTTGAGCGCGCGGACGAGAGCGCGGTGAACAACGAGATCGGCGTAGCGCCGGATTGGTGAGGTAAAATGCGCGTAGCGGCGCAGATTGAGTCCGAAATGTCCGAAATTTGCCGGGTTATATTCGGCTTGGGACTGGGAACGCAGCACCACCTCGCTGACCAGTTCGCCGATTTCGTTGTCGCGGGCGCGCTCCAATATCCGGTTGAAATGTTCAGGCAGCAAACGCCCCGCTTTCGGAAGGCTTATATCCAGGGTCTGCAGGAAATCGCCGAGCGCCAGGGTTTTTTCCTTCGATGGTGCGTCATGCACGCGGTAGATGAGGGGCGAACGCTGCTGTTCCAGGGTCTCGGCCGCCGCCACATTGGCCTGGATCATGAATTCCTCGATCAGGCGATGGGCTTCCAGGCGGGGCGGAGAGATGATCTCGGCAATCCGCCCGTTATCGTCCAGCAGAACCTTGCGCTCGGGAAGATCGAGGTCGAGAGGCGCGCGCTTGTCGCGGGCCTTTGCAAGCGCGCCATAGGCCTCCCACAGCGGTTTCAGGACCGTCTCGGCGATACCGGCGGCAATACCCTCGGGATTACCGTCGAAAGCCTTCTGCGCCTGCTGGTAGCTCAATTTGGCGGCCGAGCGCATCAGGCCGCGTATAAAGCTGTGGGATAACTTGTTTCCACCCTTGGCGAACACCATGCGAACGGCGAGACAGGCCCGGTCCTCGCCTTCGCGCAGCGAGCACAGGTCGGCGGAAATTCTCTCTGGCAGCATCGGGACGACCCGGTCGGGAAAATAGACCGAATTCCCGCGCTGCACGGCCTCCTTGTCGAGTGCCGAGCCGGCTCGCACGAACCAGGCGACATCGGCAATGGCGACGATCACGATCCAGCCACCCTCATTGGCGGGATTGTCATCGGGCGCCGCCCACACGGCGTCGTCATGGTCGCGCGCGTCGGCCGGGTCGATCGTGATCAGGGGCAGGTCGCGCATGTCTTGGCGTTTGTCGAGGCCGGGCAGCGACAGCTCCGCGGACTCGTCAAGGACAGCTTCGGGAAAGCTGTCGCGCAGGCCATGTTCGTGGATGGCGATCAGGCTGACGGCGCCTTGCGCGTCAGGGTCGCCAAGCCGCTCGACGACCTTCACCCTCGGCACGCCGTGGCGGCCGGATCTCGTTAATTCAAAGCGGACCAGTTCACCGTCCGCCGCATCGCCGGTATCGCCCTCCGGCACCGGCCATTCCGTCCGCCGCTTCCGGTCGACGGGATCGATAACGCCCCGGTTGCCCGGCAGGCTTCGAAATATGCCCAGGAGACGGCCGCGCTCGCGCTCAAGCCTTTTGATGGTGCGGGCCTGATAG
>JAJFHO010000235.1 GCA_021775575.1 Hyphomicrobiales bacterium | reverse complement strand
GTGGTAAAGCTCGATATCAATGGGATTATTGGCGACCTGCGGCGCACCGCTGTCACCGCCCCCAAGCGCACTTGGCTGGCCGTCACGGGCATATTCATGAAAGCCCGCCACCGCTTCGGGATACGTTTCGGCGAGCCATTTCGGGTAATGAAAGAGCGACCGCCCGGCGCGTCCCGTGTGACCAGCGAGCTCCATGTGATCGAAGCCGCGATGCGGACCGAAAGAATTCTCACCGGCGGCAAGATTCTCGAAATAATCCTTGGCTGCGTGCGGCTCGAAGTGAGCCTTGCCAATCAAAGCCGTATTGTAACCGGCCCGCTTCAGCTCATAGGCCACATTCGGATGGTCGGCCGGCAACGGTATCCCGTTTGAGGTGACGCCGTGCCGGCGGATATGCTGGCCGGTCAGAATGGTGCAGCGCGCCGGCATGCACACGGCGCATTGGTTGCGTGCTTGGCGATATGTGATACCGGCTTTCGAGAGCCCGTCGATCACCGGCGTCCTGGCGAAACCGCCGCCATTGCAGCCCAAGGCGTCATAGCGCTGCTGGTCCGTCGTTATGAGGAGAATTTTGCGTCCCATTGCCCGCTCTTTCTAGGGGCCGGACAGATTGACGACAAGCCTCAGGTAATGCCCCTCCCCGCCGCCGATATTCAGTTTTCGACTGACTCGCCGGTCCAAAGCGTCAAATGATCGGAGGCATCGGGGCGTGGCCGGCGCTTTGGCGGCGCCTTTGCCGTCCCGACGCAGACAAAACATATGAGTTCTTCATCGGGCTTGACGCCGAGCGCCTTGCAGTTATGAGGGTCATTTACCTTGGCGCCGCTCAACGTTTTCGCGCCGTAACCCATGGCATGGCAGCACAGAAGAATATTCTGCAGCGCGGCGCCAAGCGAGACATATTGGTCGCGCACCGGAACCTTGATGTTGTCGCGCTCGGGGCAGGCGATCACGGCGATGGTTGCCGGCGCGTGGCTTCCACGTTCACGTTCGCGCTCGACATCGGACGGATCGCCGCCGGGGGAGCGGCATTTTTTCGCTTCGGCAAACACGTCTCCGAGCTTTTCCCGCGCCGCGCCGGTTATCGCGACAAACCGCCAGGGCCGCAGGCCGTCATGGTCGGGCGCGGTCACCGCGGCGGCGATCATCCGCTCGATATCATGGACTGCAGGCGCCGGCTGACCCAGCCATTTGGGCGAAATCGACCGCCTGGCCGCAATCAACTCGATTAACCCCTCGGCCAGATCGTCATCAGAGAATAGATGGTCCGGGCTGTCCTGGTCTGATTGGCGTGCCACGATATTCCTAGCCCCGCTTTGTTTCGCTTCCGGTTCTAGTCTGCATCCTGCCGGATAATCGGGTGCGGTGCCAACAGTGTCGACCGGTTTGCTCGGGTTACGAGCCTGTTTTGCGACGGGCGCCCCGCTCCGGTTCTTCTTCATCAGCCTGAAGATGGCGCTCGACCCGGGCAGCGGTTTCGATTGCATGGGACAAACAGCTAGCAATGCCCGGTCCGGCAAAATAATTGCCGGTGATGAACAATCCGCGCCGCCGCTGTCCCGCATTGCGCAAAATGGCGACCCGATCCTCGTGGCCGACTTCATATTGCGGCAACCCAAGCGGCCAGTGCCGGACCCGCGCTACGACCGGTTCGCCGCGAGCACCAAGAAGATCGGCGAATTCGCCACGCGCCATGTGGATCAGTTCCTCCGCCGGGAGCCGTGCAGTTTGCGGCGCTCTCGCTCCGCCGAAGTAACCGGCGACCGACACGCAGCCCTCCGGCGCGCGGTCCGGAAACATGGTCGAACAGAACTGGGCGCCGGTCAGAGTGCGCCCTTCATCCTGCGGTGTCAGAAAGCCCAGTCCGTCGAGCGGATGGCCAACCTGTTGTTTTCGATACCCCAGAAAAACAACGGCAAGCGGCGGCGCTGCAATGCCCCCGGCCGCATCCGCGGCCGCGTCGTCGACGCCATCGAGCAGGCACGCGGCGACAGAGGGTTGCGTTGCGACGATCACCGCGCGCGCGGTGAATTTTCCCGCTCGCCCGGCATCAATCCGGAACTTGCCGCCATGGCGCTCGAGACGCCGGACCGCGACGCCGGTATGGACCGACGGGCCGAGAATTCCGGCCAGCGCACGAGGCAGCGTGCCGATGCCCTCGCGCCAGGAGAATAACCGGCTGCCCGGCATCCGGCCGCCCGCAAAGCGGCGGCGCATCATGCCATAGGTAATCGAACCCCAATCGCGCTCGAGCTGGACCAGCTTTGGAAACGATGCCGTGACCGATAGCCGGGAGGCGCAGCCGGCGTAAATCCCGCCGACAAGCGGATCGATGACGCGGGCGGCGAATTCATCGCCAAACCGGCGGCCGCAGAAATCGGCAATCGACTCCCTGCTGCTATCCGGGCTGCGCCGAATGAAGGGTTCGGCAAGGATGCGCGCCCGTGCGCCGGGACTGAGATATTTTGAGGTGAGAAAGCCCATGGGATGCGCCGATATGCCATGCAGCCGGCCCTGGCCGACCAGATAGCGTTTCCGCACACCCTCGCCAAGATCGCATTTCATGTCGTCAAGGCCGACGCTGGCGGACAGATCGCGCGCGGCCTCCGATTCCGCGGCCACGGTGCTCGGACCATGCTCCATCAGAAAACCGCCGATACGTTCCGAGATCGCATTTCCGCCGGCCCGGGTCTGACGTTCGAGCACGACGACGCGCCGCCGCCGATGGCGCAACGAATGAGCGGCGGCAAGGCCCGAAACGCCGCCGCCGATGATGGCGACATCGATCATTCCGGCGGGCCCTTCGTGTTTCGTCTCCCCTGGCTGGAGAATGCCGGCGGGCCGGCATCGCCGAAGCGGCGGCGGGCCACGGCATTCATATCTTCGGCCGTCACTTCGTCGCCGCCCTGTTCGCGCACATATTCCTCGACGCTCTTGCGCACCAAACGGCGGACGAAGGCCGGCACATGTTTGAGACGATCCTCCGCGTCCGGGCTCCAGGCAAGGGCCCCGGACTTGCTGGTCAGAGGCTGGATTGTCGCGCCTCCACCCGGTTCATAGATACACAGAAAATCCTCACCCATCAGCTCGCCATCGCGCGCCAGAGGCCGCGCCCGGCAGCCACCGCAAACCTTGGAGTATTCGCACGCGCCACAGCGTCCTTCGAGCCGCGGCGCGCGCAGCTGCGCAAAAATCGGGGCATCGCTCCAAATCGAGGAGAAAGCAGCCTCCCGCACCGACCCGGCCACAGGTTCCATATAAGGGCATGCGGTCACGTCGCCATTGGGTTTGACGCGGCAATAGCGCGTTCCCGCAAGGCAACCGCCGGCCTCATAGCCATGCGCAGTCGTGATCGGCCATGCAGGATCCAGCTCCAGCGCCATGCGCTTGAAATGGGGGGCGCATTTCGCCCGCACCATCAGTTTCTTTTCCTCATATGCCGCGCGGGTGACCCGGCGCATCACATCGTCATAGGTGGCGGCCGATATATTGGTGACCTTTTCGCCGCGTCCGGTGCAGACCAGGAAAAACACATTGAGCACCAGCGCGCCTGCTTCGCGCGCGAAGGCAATCATGTCCTCCAGTTCGTCCGCGTTGTCGTCGGTGACCGAGAAATGGAGCTGGAAGGTCAGACCGCCACTCCGGCAGGCGTCTATGGCCGCCATGGTTTTATTCCAACTGCCTGCCCGCCCCCGGAATGTGTCGTGATGAGCGGGTCTAAGCGAATCCAGACTGATACCGACGCCGGCGACGCCGGCCTCGACCAGGGCGCCAACACGCTTCTTGGTAAGCGCCGTGCCATTGGTGCCGACCACAACCATCAAGCCGAGATCGGCGCCGTAACGGGCGATTATATCGATATCGGGACGCAACAACGGCTCGCCTCCGGTCAGCACGACCATAATTTCATCGCTCAATGCCGCAATGTCGTCGAGAAGCGTCTTGACCTCGCTGTTGGACAGTTCGTCTTCATCGCCATGATCGCGCGTCCTGGCATCCAGATAGCAATGGGCGCAGGCGAGATTGCAGCGCTGCGTGAGATTCAACGCCACCAGGAACGGAGGTTCGACCGACGTGGCCATAAAGCGTTTATTCCTTTTCCATGCCCGCCATCTTGTGACCGCCGAGACGCATCGCGTCCTGCATTACACTTCGGGATTCCTCTATCGCCGTTTCAACAAGCTCCGGCGTGACCTCATGGACGCCCGCTTCCGCGGCCGCCGCCTCCGTGCGCCTGCGCAGCGAGCCACGCACCATCTCCGGCACCCGTGCGAGCCGGGCCAGCGCGGCCGCGCTCCATAGCGGCGCCGGCGCATCGGCCTCGTCCAGGAAAGGCCGCACATGATCTGCGGTGACTTCGGTGGCGTCATCGCGGCGCGCCCGCTTTTCAGCCCTCAAGCGAATGCTGGCGGCGACGGATGCATCGCCGATCTTCTTGAGCTCGCTTTCTGCCTCCGCGGACCAGGTCAGCGGCGCGCCCTTGGCGTCCTGCCGGCCGCTGAAATGCGGGCAGAAGCGGTTGGTGGCCTCCTCGACCAGGGCTGACGTGATGCAGGTATGGCCGCTCTCCTGAGCAAAGCGGAGAATTGCCATGCGCACCATGGCGCGCGCACTCTCCGGCACGTTTTCCATGACCTGGTCCGCCTCTTCGGTCCACATGATCGTCTCTTCCGCGACGACGTCGAGCGGCGGTGCGTAGGTGGTCTGGCCGAGCCAGACATGACAGGGGGCCAGCCGGACCAGATTTTCCGCATTGCCGCCGATATCGAGCCCTGCATCCGCGTGAACGCCGGTTTTGCCCAGCACCAGCAGGCTGGCATTTACCTTTTTCAGATAATCGGCGATTGCCTTGTAGGGCTTGCCGTCGAGCAGTTCGATCTTAAGGTCCACGCCCTCCTCCGCGGCGATCTTTCGGCCTACTTCCAAATGCGACTGATAGATTTTGGCGATTCCCTGGTCGATCAGTTCCTCATGCAGCTGCTCCTGTTCCTGGAAACGGAACACCTTGCCCGCTTCCTCGCTCAGGACACCGCTGATCTTGTTGAAGGCGACATAGTGGTAATAGGGATCGTAGGCGGCGATCGCGCGGACCTCCGCATTGAGCCGGCGAGCGATATCGAGCGCGGTTTTGAGAGCGCCGAAGGATCTCGACGATCCATCCAGCGCGACGACGATCGGCCCGTCGCCGATAGCGCGCTGCGTATCGCGGATCACCAGCGCGTCGATGGGGCAGCGCCGCACGACCCGCTCGCATACGGTGCCAACCAGGCTCCCCGGTACCGCGCCAAGCCCGACCGCACCGAGCGCCAGCACGTCGTATTCGCCGCTCGAAACGGCCTCGACGAGGCGCGCATAATTCTTGCCCTCCGGGCTGAGCCGGCGATAGGACAGCTCGGCCGCGTCGCACGCCTCCTGCCCCACATCGTGATAACTATCGGAAATGATATTGAGACCACGGGTAATGAGGGAGTCGTGGACGTCACGCTGCTTCTCCATCTCGTCTTCCGCGCGGTAACGCTCGGGCAGTCCGCCCTCCATTTGCCGGAAGCGGCGATCATGCAGCTTCGCGGCATAGGCATGGATACCGGTGATGACACCCGCGGCCGTGCCGGCAAGGCGGATGGATTCAGCCAGGGCGCGATCGGCATGTTCGGAGGCGTCGAGGGCCACCAAAATCTTTTTGAGCGAGACTGGTGCGGTATCGCCGCTCGAGTCTGTGGCCGATTGCTGTTCAACTGCGGTCATCGCCATATCGATACTCCCGTAAATTCCAGAACCCTATGCGTGGCGCGCCCGGAAACCCGGATCATCGCTTTCGCCTTCGCTATGCGAGGTTGCATGTCATCCTCCCGACCCGTGCCGGGGATCACGAGACCGCCGGCCATGGCGAATGGCGCCGGCGGCATAGAGCAACAGACCGCCCCCAATAAGCCAGAAGTAGAAATTGCTTGGTGCAAGACCGCCACGCCAGGACAGCATCGCATCAAGCGCGCCGAGAAAGACCATCACGACGCCGTACAGCTTGATGATGAAACCCTTGGCAAGACCGTCGCGCCCGACATCATCGTTCATTAT
>JAJFHO010000234.1 GCA_021775575.1 Hyphomicrobiales bacterium | reverse complement strand
GACAAAGCGGATCGTCTCACCGTCCTTCACCTGGACTTTTTTCAGATTGAACTCGGTGTCCCTGGCGATGATCAATATGGTCCGCGACACCTTTGCCGGGTCGCCAGGCATGCCGCCATGCATCTCACGGCCGGAATGATCGTCCGTTTTCTGCCCCTGTTGCTGCTGGTCTTGCATCTGCTTTTTCGGCTCGGAGTGATCGTGCATTTGGCCCTTCTTGCCGGGGCCGGCTTGCGCGAGGCCGGCGAACGCAACGACCCCGCCCACGGCCAGTAAAACGGTGAAAGCGAATAATTGGCGGAATTTGCTCACAGAGATCATTTGCGGGTCCTTTTTTGAGATTCAGGTTTTGTTTGAAATTTGTCCTTGCGTTCTCGGCTCGGCGGGTCATGCAACGAGCATCCCATCTTCGTCCAACCCGCTCTGGGTCGCCCGGCGGGCCGTCGTGCCCTTGGGCGGCGCGTGCCAGTCGCGATCTTCGTAGCTGGTGAGGTTTTCCCGGACCTTGCAGGCGACATACATGCCGCGTCACACTCCCCCAACAGTCGGAATACCGCATGCAGCATTGACGCGCTGAACCCAATCAGCCCTCAGGGGCGGCCGGAGACCGGTACAGCAATATCGGAAGTCAGATGCGCAGGCGCTGGGTGGCGGCGTAGGGAGGGTTTTTGCCGGCGGTTTGCCGCGCCAGAAGATAAGGCGACGGTGGCAAGGGGCCAACGGTAGGCGACGCGCCCGCAAGGCCGGCAAAGCGATGATCGCGCACTGCCTCGGCCTTCACGGGCGTAGGATCCAGTCGTGCAGCCGCCGCGCTCAGGATCAGGTCTCGGCCGCTCGCGGTCCGCCAGCCGTCACACAAACCGCAGCAATTCAGCTGATGATGCGCCGGGTCATGCGACACACCGGCGATTGGCTGCTCTTGAACCTCTGACGGGTCATGTCCCATTCCTGCATGGCGGGCGCCGTGCGCCTTGTGGTCATGCGCTCCATGGTGCGCCGCTCCGGCAAAATGGGCATGAACGCCGCCGGTTCCGAAGACGCCCAGCACCGACAGGCACGGCGCCGACAGCAGCGCCATGAGCATGGCGAATACAAGCGTGGTATGGCCAAGGCGTTTCATCATCACCCGACTACGGTTTCTCGCACATCTTATCCGCCCGGTCCGCCGATGCATAGTGCCCCGTCGTGCTTCACGTGACAGGAGCGCAGCAGCCCGATCACAACGTCGTTGGCGTCTCGATGACATAGCCGAAGTCGCGCGCGGTCTCGCGCAGCCAGGTAATGAAAGACGCGGCGTAGCTGCGCGGCAGCGAGATATCGTAACAGACGGGCTTCGCGCGCCATGCGACCAGCACGGGGATATGTTCGATCACCGTATGGCTTGCGCCTTCGGCGGGAAAGGCCGGACCGAGCAGGTCGAGAGGCGTGCCCATGGCCAGCGCAACGGCGGCGTTCGGGCCGGAAAGACGGACAACGACCCTCCCCTCGCTCTGATCGAACAGGGAGGCGCAATTGTCCGCAATGCCGTCCAGAACGCCCGGCGCATCCGATCCGGCGGAACCCTCTGCCAATATCCAATAGTCGCGCGGACCGGTCGCACAGACGAACAATCCGTTCCGCTCCGCCGCCGCCATTGGCGCAAGCGCGCGTTTCTTGCCCAAAAAGCGCGAGAGCCGGTTCGCCAGCTGTGCTGCTTTGTTGTTCCGTGCAATCAGCTGATACTGGGTGACGTGCGGCCGCTGCTCGATCGACACACCTGGCGCCATGCCCTCCGCCCCATAGGTGCCAGGCTTCAGCAGGCCCTCAAGAGCGCTATATCCCGCGATTGTCTCAGACACGCATTCTCTCCCCTTGCGCGTCGACAAACACGCCTTGCGTCACTGTCACTTCCACCTGCTCCTCATGAAGCGGTGAAACCGCATAAAGCCGTTCGCCGATCCGGCTTCTTCCATCCCTCAGCACGCCAAGGGCGATAAAATGACCGCAGGTGGGGCTGTAGGCGGCGCTTGTGACGCGGCCCTGCGAAACGTCGGGGCCGACCGCACCAAGTTCATTCACCAGATGGGCACCCATTCGCAAGGCGCCGTCCTTGCCGACCGGCTTCAGGCCGATCAACTGCTGCCTGCCCGCGCCTACCAGCCCCTCGCGCTCCGCCATCGCCCGTCCGATATAGTCCTTCTTGCGCGCCATCATGCGCCCAAGCCCGAGATCGGCCGCGGTCGTGCGGCCATCGAGTTCCGGCCCTGCCACATGTCCCTTTTCGACGCGCAAGACGGTCATCGCCTCGGTGCCGAAGGAGGTGATGCCGTACGGCTCACCGGCCTCCATGATTGCCCGCCAAACGCCCGCGCCAGAACCGGCGGGCGCAAAAATCTCATAACCCAGCTCGCCGGAAAAGCTGACCCGGAAAATCCGCACCGGCGCTCCGTCAATCCTCCCCTCGCCGGCCGCGAGGAAGGGAAAGGCCTCATTGGACAAGTCCAGCCCCGTGACGCAGCGTGCGAGCGCGTCGCGCGTGTTCGGGCCGGCGACGGCTATCGCCGCCCACGCCTCGCTGACCGAGCAGAACTGAACGTCGAGTTCCGGCCAATGGACCTGATGGCAAAACTCCATATGCTGCATCACCTGCGCGGCGTGCGCGGTGGTGACGGTGATAAAAAAATGGTCCTCGCCAAGCCGGGCAACGACGCCGTCGTCGAACACCATACCGTCCTCACGCAGCATGACGCCGTAGCGCGTCCGGCCCAGCTTCATTTTCGAGATTGAATTTATGTAGAGCCGGTCGAGAAAGGCGCCGGCATCGGGTCCTTTCAGCTCGATCTTGCCAAGGGTCGAGATGTCCACCATCCCCACGCTTGAACGCACGGCATGAACCTCCCTGGCCGCGGCTGCGGCGAAATCCTCTCCTTCGCGTGGATAATAATAAGGCCGCAGCCAGAGACCGGCCTGCGTAAAGACCGCATCGTGGCTTTCATGCCAGCGATACATCGCTGTGTGCCGGACAGGACGGAGGTCACGGCCACGCGCCTGCCCCGCAATCGCGCCAAGGGCAACCGGCGTGGCGAGCGGGCGGAATGTCGTCGTGCCCGCCTGCGCGACCGGCATGTCGCGCAACTCGCTCAATATTCCCAGCGCGTTGACATTGCCCAATTTGCCCTGATCGGTTGCCATGCCGAGCGTCGTGTAGCGCTTGGCGTGTTCGGCGTGGCCAAAGCCCTCGCGCTCGGCCAATTCGAGGTCGGCCACCGTCACGTCATTCTGCAGATCGACAAAGGAACCTTGCGCCTTTGACATCGCATCGGGCACGCGCCACAGCGCTTCGACGCCGTAGGCGGGCAGTTGGCCCGCCTTGGGAATATCGGCTTTCCCGGAGAGGCGGCAACCACACGCCCGCGCCGCTGCCCGTCCGGCCGTTGCACCCTCGCGCAGCGTCAGGCCCAGGTCGAATGTGGCCGCTGCGCCGCCTGCCGCAAACGCCCCGTCGCCTGGATCAGTCATTGCAAATGACGCGGTCGCCTCGTCCCAGACGGGCTTGCGCCCGGTGTGAGACAGCAAATGAATAGTCGGATTCCATCCCCCGGAGACACACAGGAGATCGCAAGCGATCCCGCGGCCCGAAGACGCAAGCGTGACGCCGCGCAGATGGGCCCGGCCTTTGGTCCCGGCAACATATTCGCCGTAATGCGCCTCCACGCCCGCCGGCAACAAAGCGCGGGCCGCAACCTCTCCCTCGGCACGGCTATCGACGAGCGTGACGCGCGCTCCCGCGCCCGCGAGGTCGTTTGCCGTGCGGTAGGCATCGTCATTGTTGGTGAACACAACGACATTGCGTCCGGGCAGCACGCCATAGCGGTTCACATAGGACCGGGCGGCGGCGGCCAGCATCACGCCGGGCCGGTCGTTGCCGGCAAAAACGAGCGGTCGCTCGATGGCGCCGGCGGCGCAAATGAGCTGATCCGAGTGGATCGTCCAACTGCGCTGACGCGGGCTGCTGCTGTCTGGCGCGCGGTGATCGCCAACGCGCTCGACCGCGCCGAAGGTCATGCCGTCATAGCGGCCGTAAACGGTTGTGCGGCTTAGCAGGCGTACATTCTCCATAGCGGCCAACTCGTCAGCGACCGCGCCTGCCCATGCCGCGCCGGGCTTGCCGTCAATCCCGATCGTCTCGCCGCTCAGATGCCCGCCGGGCGCTGGTCTCTCGTCGGCGAGGAGCACCCGTGCGCCGGCCAGCGCGGCCTCGCGCGCCGCCATCAGACCGGCCGGGCCAGCGCCCACAACCAGTATATCGCAATGGGCATGAGCATGTTTATAGCGGTCGGGATCCGGTTCGTTTGCGAGTGCGCCGAGACCGGCGGCGCGGCGGATCATGGGCTCGTAAAGCCGGCACCAGAAGGAGCGCGGCCACATAAAAGTCTTGTAGTAAAAGCCCGCCGGAAAGAAAGGCTTGAGGAGCGAGTTGACGGCAAGCGCATCGAATTTGAGCGAGGGCCAGCGGTTCTGGCTGCGCGCGACGAGGCCGTCATAAACCTCCACCATTGTCGCCGGGATATTGGGTTCGGTGCGCCCGCTTGTCCCCAGCGTCACAAGCGCATTCGGCTCTTCAGGCCCCGAGCTGTAGAGCCCGCGCGGCCGGTGATATTTGAAACTGCGCCCCGTCAGGTGAACCCCGTTGGCGAGCAGGGCGGAGGCCAGCGTGTCGCCCGGATGGGCGGAAAGCGCGCGGCCATCGAAGGTGAATGACAGCGTCTGCGCCCGGTCGATGAGACCGCCTTGCGGCAATCTGTGGCTTTGGCCGGTCATGACCCGGCGTCCTTTGCTTGCGGACCGGCAAGCGCAACCTTCGCGATCTCATGATTGGTCGTATCGCGCGTTACCACCAGCCAGGACCGGCAGCCGCCGGAATGGTGCCAATACTCCTTGTGCCGGCCGGCCGGATTTTCGCGCAGATAGACATAGTCCATCCAGGCGTCCGGACCGGCCTTGCCAGGATATCCAGGGCGCGTCTTGCCGGCATCGCCGCCATAGGCGAATTCGCTCAAGGGTCTCGGACCGCACCAGGGGCAGGTGATACGCATGTCCCGCTCCTCAATGCAATCCGGGCTGCGGACCAGCCCCGTTTTCGTTGATGACCAGCCCGGTTTCAAACCGCGACAGCGTAAACCCGGACGCAAACTCATGCGGTTCGTCATTGGCTATGAGATGGGCATAGGTCCACCCCGATGCCGGTGTGGCCTTGAAGCCGCCATAGCACCATCCGCCGTTGAAATAGAGACCCTTCACGGGCGTCCTGGTGATGATCGGGCTGCCATCCATCGTCATGTCGTTGATGCCGCCCCAATGACGCAGCAGGCGCAGGCGGCTCATACAGGGCATGAAGGAGGAGGCACAGGCCGCAACGCTTTCCAGCGTCTCCATGTTGCCGCGCTGGGCGTAGCTGTTATAGCCGTCGAGACTACCGTTGAAGACGAGCCCGCCCTTGTCCGATTGCACAACCGCGAAATGGTCGGCGCCAAAGCTGACAACTGTGTCGAGAATGGGCTTGACCGGCTCGGTCACGAAACATTGCAGGACATGGCTTTCGATGGGGAGCCGAAGACCCGCCATGTTGCCGACCAGCGTCGAGCGCCCGGCGACAACAATTGCGATCTTTTTCGCGGCGATGGATCCGCGCGTGGTTTCGACGCCGCGCACGCGGCCGCTTTCAATTCGAATGCCGGTCACTTCGCAATTCTGGATGATATCGACGCCGCGCGCATCCGCGCCGCGTGCGAAGCCCCATGCAACCGCATCGTGGCGCACGCTTCCCCCGCGCGGCTGAAGCAGGCCGCCGCGCACCGGAAACCGGGCACCGGGCGAACAGTCGATCGCGGGGGCAAGCTTCTTGACCTCTTCGCGGTTCAGCAGCACGGCATCGACGCCGTGCAACCGCATGGCGTTGCCGCGCCGGATCGCCGCATCGCGCTGGGCCGGCGTGTGGAAGGTGTTGAGGACGCCGCGCTGGGAGAGCATGACGTTATAGTTCAGGTCCTGAGAGAGCCCTTCCCACAGCTTGAGCGAATGCTCATAGAACTGGCCGTTCTCCGGACAGAGATAATTTGAGCGCACGATGGTCGTATTGCGCCCGATATTGCCATTGCCGAGATAACCCTTCTCCAGCACGGCGATATTTGTCAGCCCGTGATTGCGGGCAAGATAATAGGCGGTCGCGAGCCCATGCCCGCCGCCGCCGACAATCACGATGTCATAAGCCTTTTTCGGCTCGGGCTGACGCCATTGTTTCGGCCAGTGTTTGTGGCCGGTGGCGGCGTTGCGAAGGATTGAGCTCAGGGAGTAACGCATGCGGCATCTCCCCGTATCAACGCCGTTACCGCCCCTGCTTTCTCAATCTCCCAAAGCCCGGAAAGAACAGTATTGCTTTTCTCTGCCGGCCAGCCGGCAAAGGACGCGCAGCAACGGAACTTGTCGGAGAGCGCATCGTCGGAAAGCGGGTTCTCCGGCATGCCGGTCGCCGCGCCGAGAAATCCTGAATAGGCATCGCCATCGGCCATGCCGACAGTGACGCGCGCGCATTCTGGATAGCGCGGCTGCATGTCAGGTCCGTTCAGATCCTCCGCTTCAACCATCGTCACCTTGGCCATTGCGGCCTGCAATTCCCGGTTCGCAAGCGCGTCGGGGGAAATATGCTCCGGGCCGAGTGCGCCAAATGTGAGAATGCACCCTAAAGCGAACGGCATGGAGAACTGGGCCTCTTCGGGAACCCTCGGGCGATTATATATGAGACTGATGTTGACCAGATGGGGAACCTCGCAACGCACACTGGAGATTTTTCCCGGGTCCAGCCCGTTTTCCCCGATCAGCCTTTGCAGCAGGACGATCGCTGCCTGTGCGGCGGAGCAGACCGGCGCGATCTTGACCGCAATTCCAGGCTCTACCAGACGCCAGCTATCGCCAAGGACGGCCAAGGCGGATGCATCGCTATCGCCATTGTTCATAAGATTGAAGAACCCTCTCCCATGTTCGAAGACCCGTTCCGGCGCGGTATGTCCCTGGGCGGCCTGGAGAGCGGACTCCAGGCCCCGGCGCGCCGCCTGGCCGGCGAGGATCGGTTTGGCGTTATAGCCAAGCATCGCGCCCATGCCGGCGGCCTGAAGCGTAGCGAATGCAATCGCCACGGTCAGTTTGTCCGTATCGAGCCCCAGTAATTTCCCCGCCCCCGCCGCCGCGCCGATAGCGCCAAGCGTGCCTGTCGCCCACCAGCCGGCCATGTAATGGCTGTCGGTTGCCGTCATCCCGAGGGCATAGGTCACCTCCGAGGCGGCAACGAAGCTTTCAAGCAACTGGCCACCGGTTGACCCGGAACGCTCGCACGCCGCAAGGAGCGCTGGCAGAATAATCGCCGAACCATGGACGATGCCGGCATAGCTGGTATCGTCGAAATCGAGAATGTGAGCCGCCGTGCCATTGGCCAGCGCGGCGCCGGTCGCCGACATACCGCCGTCTTTACCGAAAATCGTGCACGGCCCGGCGCGATATTCCTGTTCGACATGATCGGCGATCTTTTTGGCCACCGGCATCCGACTTCCGGCAATCGTCACCGCCAGGGTATCGATGATGCAGCGCCGGGCGATATGGCGCGGCGCATCGGGAACGCTGTCCAGCGAGAGCGCATGGGCCCAGTTGCCAAGCCGTTCCGCTATCGCCATGCCGGCCTGTTCGCTCATGCTACCCCCTCAAGCGCCCCGGACCGGCGCATCCGCTCTCCTCGCGGATCAAACGCCGCCCGCAGGCTGGCGGTGCCGCCGGCGCTTTCACCCGCGATATCCAGTTCAACATGTACGCCATCAGGGTTTGGAACGGCGCGGGCATCAAGCGTGGCCAGCACGAGCGGATGCCCGACCCGGTGCCCGAAGGCGGCGGAGGTTGCCTGCCCGGCGAAGTCCCCCGCCACATAGACCGGTTCGTCGCCGAGCGGAACGGCGGACGCGTCATCGAGCATAATGGTCACAAGGCGCGCGCGCGACCCTTCACGCCGTCTTGCGGCCAGCGCGTGACTGCCGATGAAAGGCACGTCTTTTTTCACGGCGAAGTCGAGGCCAGCCTCAATCGGCGTGACATCGCCGTCAAGTTCATGGCCCATGGCGAGAAAACGCTTTTCGATCCGCATGGAGGTTTGCGCATAGAGGCCGGCGGGTTCCGCCCCGGCGTGGCTCAGCGCGTCGTGGAGCGCCTTGGCGTCTTTCGCATCGCAGGTGAACTCCCACCCCGCCTCGCCGACACAGGAGAGACGCGCCGCACGAACCTGGATGCCGGCGAGTTCGGCTTGGCAATGGCGGAAATAGCCCAGATCAAGCAGCACCGCGCCACCGAGCCGCTCGGCAATCGACGCAGCGTCGGGGCCCATCGGGCCGAGCACCGCGCTTCGCTCGGTTTCATCCCTCAGGGCGACCCGTTGACCGTCGCCCAGATGACGGCGCAACCACGCCAAGTCGCGTTTCGGCGCGTTTGTGCCGGTGTAAAGCACATAATCGTCCCCGGCCAAACGGAAGGCCGTCAGGTCGCTCTCATAGCCGCCGCTTCGGTTCAGCATGGCGGTATAGACCGCACGGCCCGGCGGTCTCGTCATGTCGTTGGCGCAAACGCGGCTAAGGAACATTTCCGCGTCAGCGCCCCGCACCCCAATCTTGCCGAAAGTCGAGAGATCGAAAAGCGCGGCGCGCGAATGGGCGGCATCGACCTCGCGCGCCACCTGCTCGAACCAGGCGGGACGGCCGAAGGTAAGTTCCGGCTCGCCCTCGCTGCCGAAATAAAGCGGCCGCTCCCAGCCGTAAACCTGCCCGAAGCGCGCCCTTGCCGCCGCCCAGCACTCATGCAGCGGCGATTTGCGCAAGCCCCGGGCCGTCTCCCATTGATGGCCCGGATAGGCGATTGCGTAATGTTTTCCGAGGACTTCCGGCGCACGCTCCATGAGTGTATCAAGCCGATTCTGAACTGCCGGGAAACGCTTCGGGTCCACCTCGTTCAGGTCAAACGGCGCGGCCCCTTCCCTGATCCATTGCGCCAGCGCCCATCCCGCGCCGCCGCCGGTCGCGATGCCGACGGAGTTCATGCCACAGCACAGCCACAGGCCCGGCGCTTCGGCGCTTTCTCCCAGCAGAAAGGAGCCGTCCGGCGTAAAACTCTCCGGGCCGTTGAGCAGCATACGCACTTCCGCGGTCTCCAGGGCCGGGATACGATGTAACGCGTTCAGCATCATCGGCTCGAAATGATCCCAGTCTTCGTTCAGAAGGCCGAAGGCGAAATTCTCGCCGAGCGCCGCCGGATCGATCGCCTTGCCCCGCGGCTCGAAGCAGCCGACCAGAAGCCCGCCGACGTCGTCGCGAATATAGAGATGGGAATCGTGATCGGACAGCGTCGGCAGATGTCCGTCGATCCCCTCTATGTTTTTGGTCAGCAGATAGAAATGCTCGCATGGCACAAGCGGCGCCTCGACGCCGGCAAGCCCGGCAAGCTCGCGGCTCCAGAGCCCGCCGCACAGGATAACCGTGTCCGCCCGGATTTGCCCCCTTGCGGTTTCCACGCCGGCGATCCGGCCGCCGGATTTGACGAAGCCGGTTACGGCGGTGTTTTCGAACACGCGCGCGCCGCGCGACCGGGCGCCTTTCACCAGCGCCTGGCAAAAATCTGACGGGTTAACCCGCCCGTCCTCGGGAGAATGGATCGCGCCGATGACATCGTCGCAGTTGGCCAGCGGCCACATCCGCCGCACCTCGACCGCGCCGACCTCCGCGGCCTGCACTCCGAACGCGCGCGCCAGGGCGGCCTGTCTGCGAATATGGATCAGCCTGTCCGGAGTGGTGGCAATGGACACGGACCCGGTCTGGTACCAGCCCGTTGCCTGGCCGGTCTCCGCTTCCAGCTCCGAATAAAGCCCGGCGCTATATTGCACCAGACGAGTCATATTCCGGGTCGAGCGCAACTGCCTGACCTGCGCCGCGGAATGCCACGTCGTGCCCGACGTCAATTGGTTGCGTTCGAGCAGAACGCAGTCGGCAATGCCGAATTTCGCAAGATGGTACAGCGTGGAACACCCGATCGCGCCGCCGCCGATAACGACAGCACCGGCATGGGTAGGGATGGCTGTGTCAGCGGGCATCCCTGCTTTTCTCCCCCGGATTTGCTTGATTCAACATGAAACATGTGTTTCATTTACGCCATCGATATATTACATATATTACGAACCGGCCGAGCGAGTCTATCGGCAAAAAGGAACTCAATCCCTGGTGGCTTCCGGCACGATACAAGACAGGGTCATGACCCGGCTGGACGACCTCAGCCCGAAGCTGCGGAGCGCAGCCGAGTTCGTCGTGGCGCACCCCGATGAGGTCGCGACGCGCACCCTGCGACAGGTCGCCAAGGCCGCGGAGCTGACCCCGCCGACCTTGTCTCGGCTGGCCCGCGCGCTCGACTGCGACACCTATGAGGATTTGCGCGAGATATGCCGGGGCGAGCTGAAGCGGCGAAACCGCAGCCTTGCGGACAAGGCGGAGGCTCTTTTGCAGCTATCGGCGGGCGGTGGCCGGACCCACCGTTCGGGCGTCTTTATTTCGCAAGCGAAATCGGCAGTCGAGAATATCCAGGAATTGATGGAGACCGTCGATCTGGAGAAACTGCGCGAGGCGTCGAATGTTCTGGCGAAGGCACGGCGGGTTGTCCTTATCGGCGGTTCGAGCACGTTGGCGATGGTCAGCTATTTTGCCCGCATGGCTCAGATGGCCTTCGACAACTGGCATGTCACCGGCGCCGACGGCGCGCTGTGGTCGCATGAGATTGCCCGGTTGGGGCCTGGCGACGCGGCCTTTGCGGTTTCGCTCGAGCCTTACGCCAAACTGTGCATTGAAGCGGCCGCCACGGTTCGTAATAGCGGAGCCGACGTTATCGCCGTAACGGACGGTGTTCAATCGCCGCTGGCCGGCGTTGCCACCTACTGCTTCATGGTGGAGACCGACAGCCCGCAGTTTTTCCCTTCACACGTCGCCACGCTGGTCCTGATCGAGGGCCTGATGGGCATGATCGTGCGGCGGGGCGGCGATCAGGTCGCCCAGCGCATTCGTGCCGCGGAGATGGTAGGCAGAGGGCTCGGCGAATATTGGGAGAGCGGCGCCAACCGGTGAAAATTGCGGAGTACAGGTTCCGGACCGCACCATGTTCAATTGAAAGGGAGTGTCGATAAGGGCGCAATTTAGAAAGATTTTTTTCGGAAATACCCTGTTGTGAGCGTAAGATTACTGTTCTGACCGGGAGTTTGGCGGCTGTTGCCGCCAAGGCTGGACAAAGACGCCTTGGCGGCAGTGCCGGAAGTGACGCAGGGGCTCAATGCCCCGGAATATGTGTAGGGAGGAAGTCAGCATGAAACTGAAAAAAGCAGCAATTATCGCCGGTGTAACCGCGGCGCTTGCGCTTGGCGCTGTAACCACGGCGGATCAGGCCTATGCCGGGAACGACCGTTTCAAGAAGGTTCTGGATCGCGGCGAACTCGTCGTCGGCGTGAAGGCGGACTACAAGCCATGGGGCTTTCGTGATTCCAGCGGCAATTTGACGGGCATGGAAATCGACCTGGCCAATGACGTGGCCAAGGCGCTTGGCGTCAAGCTGAAGCTTGTCCCGGTGCAATCATCCAACCGCATGCAGTTTCTGCAACAGGGCAAGATCGATTTGATGATTGCGACCATGTCGGACAAGGCCAACCGCCGCAAGGTGGTCGGCGTTCCCGACCCGAATTACTACACCTCGGGCACCAACGTGCTGGCCAAGAAGGGTGTGGTCAAACAGTGGTCCGATTTGAAGGGCAAGCCGGTGTGCGGCAAGCAGGGCGCGTTCTACAACAAGGTCGTGTCGAGCCGCTATGGCGCCAAGATCGTTGCCTTTGTCGGCAATGCGGAAGCCAAGCAGGCGCTGCGCGACGGCAAATGCGTCGCCTGGGTCTATGACGATTCATCGATCATGGCTGACCTCGCGTCGGGCCAGTACAATGATTACGAGATGCCGATGGCAACCGAGGACGACACGCCATGGGGTCTCGCCGTCCCGCTGGACGAGAAAGACGGCATTTGGGGCAACTTCATGTCCGGCATGATCTATAACTGGCACCGTTCGGGCCGGCTCATCGAGCTTGAGAAGAAGTGGGGCATCCAGGCCACGTCCTATCTCCAACAGATGAACAAGAAGTTCGAAGCCTACCAGCCCAAATAGGCAGGCTATGAATTGGCGCGGCCCCCGGATTTGGGGGCCGCGTCCTATTCATTCATTTGTTATTTTTTGTTTGTGAGTGTTGAAAAGGAAAGCTGTGAGGCGAGGGCAAGGGCCGGGCCTATAATCAAGACAAGCAACGTCCTGGCATTCTCGCCATTCACGGAGGAAGGGAGGTCCCCGTGGAACTGTTCGGCGATTTCTTCAAACAGCTCTACGACACGACGGGCTGGAACTTTGTTATCTTTTACGACCAGGTCGAGTGGTCCCGGTTTGTCGAAGCCATCTGGACCACGATCAAGCTGATCATCGCCTGCCTGATTTTCAGCGTCATCGTTGGCGTCGTCGGTGCCTGGGCGCAGGGCGCGAAATCAAAAATCGTGCGCTACGGCATGGCTGGATATATCCAGTTTTTCCGCAACACGCCGCCATTCGTCCAGATTCTTTTCTTTTATTTCGTGCTCGGCAATCTGACGCCGTCCTATGACGCGGGCGGCTACCAGGAAGCCTATATCGGGAGCTTCGGCTGGGCGGTTATTTCGCTGGGCTTTTTCGCCGGCGCGTTCAACACCGAGATATTCCGGTCCGGTATCGAGGCGGTGCCGGAATCGACGGTCGAGGCGGCCTCCGCCCTCGGCTATACGCGGCTGCAATCCTATATCTACGTCGTTTTCCCGCTCGCCTTCCGGGTCTGCCTGCCGGCCTTGAACAACAATCTGGTCAACCTGCTCAAGACCACAACGCTGGCCTATGGCATCGCCGTGCCCGAGATGATGTACACCGCCAACCAGATCTGGTCCGACAATGTCAACGTGCCGGAGATGATGATTGTGCTGTTCATCTTCTATGTCGGGCTGGTCGCCATTCTGGTGTGGGCGATGCACCGGTGGGAGAAGAGTATGAAAATTCCGGGGTATGGCTGATGAACGCGCTTGGAGCGAGAGAGAAGTTCGACAATCGCCCAGCCGGAATACCGGCCGAGCAGCGTCTGGATGTGCTGCTGCCGCTCGCGCGCCGGCAGCAATCTCAGGCCATGGTCGAAAGGCTGGAAGGCACCTTCCGGCTCAATTTCCAGCCGCATCACGCCGTCTGGATGATGGTCCTTTTCGTGCTTGCCATCGGCTCCGCCCACGCGCAGGCGCCGAAAGAGCTGATCAGCCCGATAGACGCGCTGTTCAAATGGATGCCCTTCATCCTGTGGGGGCCTGAAGGCACGCTGAACGGTTTCGCGCTCAATCTCATCATCAGCTTTTTTGCCATGCTGTTCGGCACCGTTGCCGGCGCCGCGTTGGGGTTGATGCAGGTGTCGCTGCTGCTGCCGGTGCGGACAGGCTCGTGGATCGTGACCCAGTTCTTTCGCAACTCGCCGTGGCTGGTGCTGTTGTTCACCATCATGCTGCTGTTCCCCTTCGAAATCGATCTCGGCTTTGTCATCATCCCGATTCCCGACTGGATGAAAGCGGTGATCGGCTTCTCGCTGCCGGTGATGGCCAATATTTCCGAAGTCGTGCGCGGCGCGGTTCGCTCGCTCCCCTCGGGCCAATGGGAGTCGGCGGAAAGCCTGGCCTTCAACCGCCGTCAGACCATGTGGATGATCATCATGCCGCAATGCTACAAGCGGATGCTTCCGCCTTGGATCAACTGGTATTGCATCCTGGCGATGGCGACGCCGCTCTGTTCGATCATGGGCGTCGAGGAATCCGTGACATACACGGCGCAGGCCCTGAACGCGGAAGGCGACCGGCCGGAATTGCTGCCGGTCTTCTATGTCTTCCTTCTGGTCATCCATTTTGTCTACACCTATCCGATCGCGCGCTGGTCGATCCAGCTCGAGAAGAAATTCGCGGTAAAACTCTAGCTTCGAAGGAGACGAAATCGATGGCCGCGCCAACGAAATCAGCAAACGGTTCCGGTACGACTTGGACGCCGGATCAGCCGATGGTCTCGATCAAGGATGTACATAAATCCTTCGGTGATCTTGAGGTGCTGAAAGGCATCTCGATGGACGTCATGAAGGGCGAGTGCATCTGCATCATCGGACCTTCGGGATCGGGCAAGTCGACGCTGATCCGCTGCGTGAACGCTCTCAACGACATTCAAAAGGGCTCCATTCTGGTGGAGGGCCTGGAGGTCAACGACCCCGCCCTCAACAAGCTGGAGTTGCGCAAGAAGGTCGGGATGGTATTCCAGCAATACAATCTCTTCCCGCACAAGACGGCCATCGAGAACATCATGATGGCGCCGATCACGGTACTCAAGCAGGACAAGGAAGAGGTTGCCAGGCACGCGAAAGAACTCATCAAGAAAGTCCGTCTGGAGGGCAAGGAAGACAGCTATCCGGGCGAGCTGTCCGGCGGTCAGCAGCAACGCGTGGCGATTGCGCGCTCGCTTGCCATGAGCCCGGACGTCATGCTGTTCGACGAGGTAACGGCGGCGCTCGACCCGGAAACGGTGAAGGAAGTTCTGGTGACGATCCAGGATCTCGCCGAAGAGGGCATGACCTGTATCCTGGTCACCCATGAAATGGGATTTGCCCGCGAGGTGGCGAACCATATCTATTTCACCGACCGCGGCGTCATCGTCGAGCATGGACCGCCGGCAACCTTCTTCAAAAAGGCGAAGGATCCCAGGACAAAGGAATTCCTGAGCCAGATTCTGTAGATAGTTCGCATGGTCGACCGGTCACCGAAGGCGAGCTTCGTCTCTCACCTGGAATGCAGCCGAACGGGCGAGCGCACCGAACATGACCGCTTCCGCACGGTTTCAAACGCGAATGCGCCATTGCTGGTCCGCTACGACCTTGACGCTGTCGCAAATGCAATCAGCAAAGAGGAACTGGCCCGCCGCGCGCCCGACATGTGGCGTTACCGGGAATGGCTTACGCTCGGTCCCGATGACGAGATCGTCAGCCTTGGCGAGCCGATGACGCCGCTGATACCCCTGCCCCGCCTTCGCCGTGAACTCGGCGGCGGTGAAATTCTCGTCAAGGATGAAGGGCGTATGCCCACGGGAAGTTTCAAGGCGCGCGGGCTCGCCCTCGCTGTGTCGATGGCGAAGGCTTTCGGTGTCAAACATATCGCCATGCCAACGGCTGGAAACGCCGGCGCGGCGCTCGCCGCCTATTGCGCGCGGGCAGGCATCAAAAGCACCGTCTTCTGCCCCGACGACGCACCCGAAATCACCATCCGCGAAATCGCTTATCACGGCGCGGACACCATCCTCGTCAACGGGCTTATCAACCATTGCGGCGAGCTGGTCGCCGCCGGCGCGCAGGAGACCGGCTGCCTCGATCTGTCGACGCTGAAGGAGCCCTACCGGCTGGAGGGAAAAAAGACGATGGGGCTGGAGCTTGCCGAGCAGCTTGGCTGGCGGGTGCCCGATGTCATCTTCTACCCGACCGGCGGCGGCACCGGGCTTATCGGCATGTGGAAGGCGTTTGAGGAATTGGGCGCCATGGGCTGGATTGACGCCAAACGCCCGCGCATGGTCGCGGTGCAATCGACCCGCTGCGGGCCGCTGGTCAGGGCCTTCGATGCAGGCCATGAGGAAGTCATCGAGCCCTGGGAGCCGGTCGATACGAAAATTCACGGTGTTCGCGTGCCAAAGCCCTTTGGCGGCCGGCTCTGCCTGCAGGTGATGCGCGAAAGCGGCGGCTTCGGATCAATGGTGGATGATGACGAGGCCGTCGCGGCGCGGGCGATGATCGCGCGCGATGAAGGCGTGCATTTATGCCTTGAGGGTGCGGCCTGTTTTGTCGCCTACCGGCAGGAGCTGAAAAATGGCCGCGTGAAGCCTGACGACGAGGCCGTGCTGTTCAATTGCGCCTCCGGCCTCAAAGCCGGGCTACCGCCGGGGGGCAGGCACATCGACCGGGCGAAGCCTGTCGACTTCGCAGGCCACGGCGTTCAAAATGGCTCAGACAACAACTCCGGGCGCCAAGGCCGGTAAACGGGAGCGCCAAGCCCATGCTGACCCCTGCTTCTCCCCCCTTTCCCGGGGCTCATCAACCAAGCCTTGACGAACTTCGCCCCGGCGACGTGGCAATATTTGGCGCGCCTGAAGCCACCCCCTATACACCCGGCAAGACGTCGCACTCGGCCAAGGCCCCTGCTGCGATCCGTCAGGCGCTCGCTAAATTCGCAAGCTGGACGGAGCATCATGATTTCGATGTCGGCGGGCCCATGATCCCTATCGGCGGCAACCGCATCGTCGATCTGGGAGACCTCGCGGGCGATCCCAATGAACCGTCCGAAAATCGTATAGCTATCACCGCCACCGCCGCCGCAATATGTGAGGCGGGCGCATTTCCGGTGGTTATCGGCGGCGATGATTCCGTCCCTATCCCCCTGCTCGCCGCTTTCAAATCCGCCGACCCCTTCTGGGTCGTCCAGATCGATGCCCATATCGACTGGCGCGATGAACGCAGCGGCGTCCGGCAGGGGTGGAGCAGCACCATGCGGCGCGCATCGGAGATGGCGTGGGTAGAAGGCATCGTTCAGGCCGGCATACGCGGACCGGGAAGCGCGCGGCCGCAGGACGTTCAAGACGCGGAGCGTTACGGCGCGGCGATTGTCACCGCCAGGGAAATCCATGCGCGCGGGATTGGCCCCGTCATCGAGGCAGTCCCTGAAGGCGCGCGCTGCTTCGTGACCATCGATTGCGACGGGCTTGATCCTTCAGTAATCCCGGCCATTCTTTCCCCGGCTCCCGGCGGGTTGACCTACTGGCACATGATCGAGCTGATC
>JAJFHO010000233.1 GCA_021775575.1 Hyphomicrobiales bacterium | reverse complement strand
TCAAACTTGGACTTTCCGCAGGATCGGATAAGACTAGAAAGAACATAAGAACTATTACAGTTAGCGATACTTTTTCAGGTCTTGTTACTGGAAAAAATCCAGAAGGAAGTTCCAGAGAATTTACGGGATTAGCGTGTGAATCAGAGGATAATCCTGTTCCGAAGCCTAGGAAACATTGGATATACCCAATAACTGGAAAAATTGGTCTCGAAGAAGTTGTCGGGACGTTTATAGATGTTGAAAAGGCATCCGGAACGGTAACGACGTTTTCTGATAAGCTGACATTTACGACAAAATTCGATGTATCGGCCAATCCAAGTGTAGTTTTGGATGTGCCTGTTCCAAAAAAGTTCGATTTGACGAAAGCCAATATCGATTATTCTGCTTTTCGTCAGGACGAGCATGAAGTGTTACTCATTTTTGCGAAGCCGCCGAAGGGCAAGGTAAAAAAGGACGTTCTGTTTACGCCGCTAACGGTCGAAGGCGCAAAGCTGAGAGGGTTGCCTGATGAAGTTCAGTTCGGGCTGGCTATCAGGCGCACTAAACAGGCAGACGGGACGGTCGTGCATCCGGATGGAACAGTCGTACATCCCAATGGAACTGTCGTTCAGCCGAATGGAACGATTGTAAAGCCAGATGGAAGCATCATAAAACCCGATGGAACTGTCATAGAGCCAGATAAAAAAGAAAAAAAGGTAGTGGATACTAAGCATTATGTTCCGGTGATACCGAAGAGGGCCAAGAAGACAGTCAGCAGGAAGCTTTTTTCGATTTCCAAGGAGGAGCAGGAGTCATCTATTCGTGAGGGTGTGTTGGAAAGCAGGCGCCAGGAATCAGTGACTAAGCAGCGTGATGTAGATAGGTTGCTTGGGAGGTAGCTCGCAGGTTTTTTGGAGGTTTGTCTTTCACACCTCACCGAAAATCCCGTGATTTCGGGATGATCCTGACTTGCCTCGGGTGGCGGCGCGGGATTTGGGCCTCGGGCGTAGCGCGCCACGACCCCGGCTCGGGTTTGCGGACCTCATCGGTATTGGCGAGCACGTCTTTCGCCTCCAGTCCCCCCTCCGACAACAGCGCCAGCCAGTGGCTGCGATCCTCAAGGGCATTCGCGACGATGTGAATGATATCCTCATGGCGCTGGATGCGGCCCTTTATCCAGACGAGCCGTGAGCCCATCACCGCCCGGCGGTATTTCTCCAGCACCTTCGACCAGACGACGATATTGGCGATGCCGGTCTCGTCCTCGATGGTCATGAAGACGACGCCCTTGGCCGTGCCCGGCCTTTGGCGCACCAGAACCACCCCGGCGGCGGTGACGGACTGCCCGTCGCGCGAGGCGGCAATCTCTTCGCAGGACGCCGCGCCGCCTTCCCTGCACAGCGCCCGCAGGAAGCGCATCGGATGCGCTTTCAGCGACAGGCGCAGCGTCTGGTAATCATTCACGACATGCTCGGGCAATGGCATGTCGGGGAGCGTGACGGGGGCGTCGGCGCCTGTGTCGCGGGCGCGCGCATATTCAAACAGCGGCAGCGGCGGGGTGTCGGCCAGTGCGCGCACGTCCCAAAGCGCCTGGCGCCGGTCCTGGCCGGTGGAGCGGAAGGTATCGGCGGCGGCGAGCTGCTCCAGAACGGCGCGGGAGACGCCGGCGCGGGCGTGCAGGTCGCCAGCGTCGCAATAGGGACACTCCGCCCGCGCCGTCACGATTTCTTCTCCGTCCGCCTCGCGCAGCCCGTCGATTTGCCGCAAGCCCAGCCGCAGCGCCCGGCGTCCGTCCGTTTCGCCCGGCTCCAGGGTCGCGTCCCACGCGCTCATATTCACATCGACGTCGCGCGCCTCCACGCCATGCTCGCGCGCGCAACGCACGATCTGCGCCGGCGCATAGAAGCCCATCGGCTGGGAGTTCAACAGCGCGCAGGCGAACACTTCGGGGTAATGGCATTTGAGCCAGGCCGAAACATAGACCAGATGGGCGAAGCTGGCGGCGTGGCTTTCAGGGAAACCATAGTCGCCGAAGCCCTTGATCTGGTTGAAACAGCGCTCCGCGAATTCGGCGTCATAGCCTCGCGCGATCATGCGCCCGACCATCTTGCCGCGCAGGGTCTCGATGGTGCCGCGGCGGCGGAAGGTGGCCATGGAATGGCGCAGCGCATTGGCTTCCTGCGGGGAAAATTTCGCCGCGACCATGGCAATTTTCATGGCCTGCTCCTGAAACAGCGGTACGCCCTTGGTTCGGCCGAGCACGCGTTTCAACTCGTCGGAGGCTCCGTGTTCGGGGCTGGGAGAGGGATAATCCTCCGGCTCGATGCCGTCTCGGCGCCTGAGATAGGGGTGCACCATGTCGCCCTGGATGGGGCCGGGGCGCACGATCGCCACCTCGATGACGAGATCGTAGAAGCAGCGCGGTCTAAGCCGGGGCAGCATATTCATCTGCGCCCGGCTCTCGACCTGAAACACGCCAATGGAATCGGCGCGGCACAGCATGTCATAGGTCGCTTCGTCGTCGCAAGGCAGGCTGGCGAGGGTAAGCTTGCGCCCGTAATGGGCCGCGATCAGCGCGAAGCATTTGCGGATGCAGGTCAGCATGCCGAGCCCCAGCACATCCACTTTCAGCAGGCCGAGCGCGTCGAGATCGTCCTTGTCCCATTCGATGACGGTGCGCTCCTCCATCGCCGCGTTGGCGATCGGCACGACCTCGCTCAGGCGTCCCCGCGTCAGCACGAAGCCGCCGACATGCTGGGAGAGATGGCGGGGGAAGCCCATCAGCTCGCCGGCGAGTGCTAGCGTGCGTGCGAGAAGCGGGTCTTCCGGGTCGAGCCCCGCCTCGCGGATATGGGTGTCGGGAAGAGTTCCGCCTTCATGGGAATGCCAGATGGTGCCGGACAGTGCGCTAACGGTGTCCTGCGACAGTCCCATCGCCTTGCCGACCTCGCGCACCGCCGAGCGCCGCCGGTAGGAGATGACGGTGGCGGCAAGCGCGGCGCGCTCGCGGCCATAGCGCGCATAGATATACTGGATCACTTCCTCGCGCCGCTCATGCTCGAAGTCGACGTCGATGTCGGGCGGTTCCTTGCGCTCTGGCGAAATGAAACGTTCAAACAGCAGGTCGATTTCGGCCGGGTTCACATTGGTGATGGCAAGGCAGTAGCACACGGCCGAATTCGCCGCCGAGCCGCGGCCCTGGCACAGGATGCCTCGCGCGCGGGCAAATTTCACGATGTCGTGGACGGTGAGGAAATAGGGCGCATAACGAAGCTGATCGATCAGCCCCAACTCCTTCGTTAGCGTTTCCCTGATTTTTTCCGGTACGCCTTCGGGAAAGCGCCAGCGCGCGCCCTCCCATGTCAGATCTTCCAGATGGGTTTGCGGGTTCTTGCCGGCTGGCACCGGCTCATCAGGATATTCATAGACCAGTTCATCCAGCGAAAAGCGGCACTGATTCGCGATTTCGATCGTGTGTTTGAGCGCGTGTTCGAATCCCTTGAACAACCGCGCCATTTCGCTTGCGCTCTTCAGATGCCGCTCGGCATTCGCTTCCAGTTTCAGCCCGGCCTGAGAAATCGTGCATTTCTCGCGGATGCAGGTGAGAATGTCCTGAAGGGGCCGCCGATGGGACGCGTGGTAGAGCACGTCGCCCGTCGCCACCAGCGGCGTCCGGCATTTGCGGGCCAGTTCATCGAGCGCGGCAATCCGCGCGGCGTCGTCACCCCGGTAAAGGTATGAGGCCGTGAGATAAGGTCGCGAGGAGAGGGCGTCCGCGATGCGGCGGAGATGAAATTCGAGAGAGCGTTCGCCATTCTCTCTCCCCCCTTGAGGGGGAGGGATGGAGAGGGGAGTGAGACTGTCTATTTCGCTTACGGCTATGCCCGTGCTTGCGTATGGGGCCTGCGCGGGCGCGCCCTGACCGGGCGGCGGCCAGTCGGCCTTGTCTCGCTCCGCTCGGTTTAAAGAGAGCGCTTCGTCTTGGGAGAGTAAAACGACGAAAATCAGCCCCTCCGCATGCCCCGCCACGTCCTCAAGATAGAGTTCGCAGTTTCCCTTTTCCGCGCGGCGCTGGCCCAGCGTCAGCAGACGGGTGAGCCGGCCCCATGCTGCCCGGTCCGTCGGATAGGCGAGAAGGGAGGGCGCATCGCGCAAGTCGAGCCGCGCGGCGGGAATGAATTTGAGGCCCGCCTCTTTTTGCGTCCCGGTCGTGCCTTCGGCACTCCTCGCCTCTTTGGCGGCCAGATGCGCGCGCACGACACCGGCGACCGTATTATGGTCGGTGACGGCCAGCGCCTCGAGCCCGAGTTCGCAAGCGCGCGCCACCAGCTCCTCCCCGTGGCTGCCGCCGCGCAGGAAGGAGAAGTTGGTGACGCATTGCAACTCGGCGTAAGCGGGCATTTTATTCGCTCACGGCTATCTCGCTCGTTTCACTTGCGGGTCTGCGCGGGCGCGCTCCCCGATCAAGCCGGGGACAGGCTCTGACCGGGCGGTGGCCAGTCGGCCTTGCCTCGCTTTGCTCGGCTTGCGTGCCATACGGCGCAGCCCTTCCGGGATGACAAGAAAAACCGCCTCCATCATTCCCCATCACTCCATCACCCCGTGCAGATACCAGCGAGGCGGGCCCTCTTCCTCCCTGCCATACAAGCCAGCGCGGAATACCCAGTAGCGCAAACCCGCCTCATCCTCGATGCGATAGTAATCGCGGGTGCGGAAATGGCGGTTTGCCACGAGGATTGTTTTCTCCCTCCCCCCTTGCGGGGGAGGGTTGGGGAGGGGGG
>JAJFHO010000232.1 GCA_021775575.1 Hyphomicrobiales bacterium | reverse complement strand
ATTGCCGGCAGATAAATCGACCGGTTCGCGGCGAGCTCGACGCGCTCCTCCGGGTCGGTTGACATGTTGCGCTGTTCCATGGCCTGCCGAGTTTACGGTTGCGGGGGGCAATCGGGAAATAGGGCATTCGCCGCAAACCGGCTGCGGTCAGCCCGGGACCGGCCCCTGACCCGGCAGGTCAAATTCGTCAAGCCAGCTTTGCGGAACTTTTCCGACCCGCTCCCTCACCTTCACGGCCAGCTCACGGTAGCTGCCTCGCAGCGCCGCACGCACGTCTTCCGGCATTTCGACGGACTGGGAGACGTTGACCCGTTTGTCCAGATCCCGAAACTGGCCGCGGTCGAAACCGACGCCGAGAAAGCGGCAAATCTCCTCCAGCGCCGCCAGCCTGTCGGCGTGAATATCCTCGTAATACCCAAGCCAGATTTGGCTTTCAGGGAATACCGCCTGCATCGCGTCAAGCGTGGCGATATAGTCCGAAAGCTCGCCAAATCTCGGTGTGCCGGCGATAGCCATAAGCTCTTGCGTGGACATTCGCGCCGCGTCGACGCGGTTCGAGCGGCATTGGTGGAGAATCTGCGACCAGGCCCGCGTTACCGGATTGCGCATGATGTAGACAAGACGCGCCCGCGGCGCGAGCCTGGCTATATGGCGAAAGCCGTCCTCGCCGACGATCGCATATTCCGGCGTCGCCTCTCCGGCAATGGCGCGGCCGCCGCGCTCGGCAAAAAGCGACGCATACCAGTGGTCATCCAAGGCCTCGCGCATATAGGCCCGGTACCAGGCGCGCTGCCCGTGGAATTCCGGCCAGCGGTGCCATTGGGTCAGCAGCCGCTGGAAATATTTGCGATAGCGCGAGCGGCGCTTGCCGTCCCGCAAGTGAGTTGTGAGGCCCGCGATATGATCGAAATAATGAATTTCCTTGACCGGCGTGACAAACACTTCCGGATGGCGCGAAAGCATTTTCATAAGCCAGGTTGTGCCTGCCTTCTGAGCGCCGACGCAGACAAAAAAATTCTCTATTTCCGGCGGTTCTTTCATGTGTCGAGCGGCATGATGGATGGCGATTAAACCTTAGACGAAAGTTTACTCCATGGTATTTTGTCACCTACGAATCACGATGGGAGGCAGACATGGCAAGGCTTACACCACCAACCAAGATAATCTTCAATATTTCAGTGATATTGGGGGTCATCGCGTTGCTTCTCTATTTCCTGAACGTATTCGCGATTTTTGTGACACCGATGCATTTGGGTTTCTGGGCCGGCATCGCCGCCTGGGGCGTGCTGACAGCCGGTGTCGCCATGAAGGGTGTATAAGAAGCTCCAAGCGCCAACCGGGGCCGGATCGTGACTTTCATCCAGCCTGGCAACAGGGAAGCAGCGCGGAACGCCGCCGCTACCGGCCGGGGCTTTTTGCCTCCACCAGCTGCTTCAGATTGGCCAGACCTTCCTCGTAATCCTTGCCGACCCAGCGATCGAGCAGAAGGCCCGTCCATCGCCCCATCGGATTGTTGCCGACATCGGTGTTAAGCCCCCAGGTGACTTTCGTTCCCGCACCCGAGGGCGACAGGGTGTAACTTGCGTTCGCCGTACCCTTTGCACCGAAGTCAAGCGTGACGAGAACCGACTTGTTCGCTTCCACCTCGACGATTTCCTGATCGCCGGTCCCGACATCGGGATTGTCGCTGTTCCATTCCATGCGGGCGCCTTTGCCTTCCTTCGGCCCGGAGAACACATAATGGGTTTCGGGATCGCGCTTTGCCCAGGGTGACCATTCGTTGAATTTCCGGAAATTGATCAGATAGGGATAAACATCCGATTCGGGAGCATTGATCACCGCGGAGCGCTCGACCGCGACATGCCGCGGCAAGGCGAACGCCGCCGCCGCCATGACGCACAGCAAGAGAAAAACACCCAATATCAGCCGATTAAAAGAACGCAAGAGCCTCTCCTCCAAATTTATATAGATGCCGCGATGTCATGACGCTGTCAGGCTTTTCAAAATAAAGCTAGACTTCGCGGCGTCAACCTAATGGAGGCTACAAATGAATCTAAGCGCACCAACGATGCCGGTTTTCCTGATCTCGCTGATCGTGGCGATCCTGGCAATTGTCGGCACACAGATGAGCATTCCCGTCGTAAGTGGAAACACCTTCTGGGTTGCCATCCTGGCCTATGTCATTCTTTTGGTCGGGAATGTCGCCAAGGGACTGTGACAACCGTCTGAATTTCCGGTGCGGCGGAAGCGAGCTGTCTCAGCACAGCGTCCGCCCACCGGTTTTCAACCGGCTGTTTGGTTACGTGCCGGACACCGCCGCAGCAAAAAAGGGAGGCATCGAGCCTCCCTGTTTTGTCAATCGTCGTCCGTCCTACGAAAAGATAATCCCGACAATAATCAAAATGCTAAAGCCGACCGCCGGAACGATCCAGGTATTCTTTTTGACAAATTCAGCCATTGCCCTGCCTCCAATATCGGATTGAAAATACGCGGCGAAATACCGCTGTTCCCAAGTGCAAGGCTATGCATTTAAGCATTGTTCTCAATTGGAGAATGCGCTTACTCCATTAGGTCAAAAGACTAAATACCTAGACCAAAAGTCGCACATGGCTTTTTTTTGAGCGGTGCGGTTCTTAACATCTGGCCAAGGTGCGGTCGGAGCTGTCCGGCGCAAAACCGCATTGAATCGGATCGAGCCGGTGAACATTGTCATGCGTGCGCCGCGCCATCGCGCGATTTGCGCGCCACAAAGAAAGGATGCCAACATGCGTTTGAGCCCGCCAACTCTGCCCGTATTTCTGCTCTCGATTGTGCTCGCAGGACTTGTTGTCGCGGTAAAATATTTCGGCGTCGGGGGCATCCCCTATATCAGCGGCAACCTGTTCGAGGCGCTGCTCGGCGCCTATGCGCTGCTGCTGGCGGGAAATCTCTTTCGCGGGCTGTAGTCTGGGCCGGCGCAGGCGCTACCAGGCGGCGTTGGGGGCCGGGGCCGGTTTGCCGCTGGCGTGCGCGGCGATCGCATTGGTGAGATTTTGATAGGGACGGCACGGGGCGCCGCACGATTTCTCGATCTCCGCAAGCTGCTCCCTAGCCTTGTCGGGCTGGCCAAGCTGCAGCCACGCCTCGCCCAGATATTCACGCGCGACGACGAAATCGGGCGCAAGCGACAGTGCTTTTTCGTAAAACGGTACGGCCTTGCCCGCGTCTCCCGATTTGCGGGTCGCATAGCCCAGATAATTCAACACCCGCGGGTCGTCCTGCCGCTTCAACGCCTTGAGCAAAACAATTGCATTCGCATAGTCGCCCGCCTTCGCGAAACGAACCGCAAGGCCGTAAACAGGCCCGAGGCTGCCCCATTTCTTCTCGATTTTCCGGCGGATCTCGACCGGCGCGGCGCCTTCGTCATCGGCCATGACCGGCGTCGGCTGCTCAAAGGTGACAATGGCAAGCGCGATAGCGGCGGCGCATAGTGCCTTCAGACAATTATACAATAGACCTTCCTCCGTTGGCAGGCCGGGCGGATGATGCTCGCTCCTCCCTCAAATGGGGGCGTGAAACAGTCATTCAACACCGAACCTGTTTCACTTTAGTGTGCAGCAACGCGATGACGGGTCCGGACCGTGAGATGAGGGGAAATATCAGATGAAAACAATTTATGAAAATGGCCGCGGAACGCTGGTCCGGATCGTCGTGTTCGCGGGCATCGCCGCCGGTATCGCGGGGCTCTACGCCTCCTGGGCCATATTCCAGACCTATGGGCTGTCTCCCGGCGATGGCGGCGTTCTCAAACCCTTTTCGGAGCGGCTGGCCTTCGCCGGCGTCATAGCGTCGCTTGGGCTGGCCGCCGCCGGCGGCCTCGCTCTTTATGCGTCGCTCTATGTCACCGCTATCCAGGCCGACGCCAATGGACAGCGGTACAAGCTGACGACACTCTCCCTGTTTTCAGCCAGGGAGCATGACTTCCAGCTCTCGGACTTCACCGGCTCCAAATATTTTCACGGACAGCTGCATACGCCGAAGGGGCCAAGAGTGAACGCGCCATGGGTCACCCTGCGCGCAACCGGCCGCGCGCTGCCATTCATTCTTGATGTCCAGGCCGACGCCAACCCCCAAGCCCTCGATAAAATCGCCCCCGGCGCGGCGGCTGTTTGGGGCCACCATGACGACTGACTGAGTAAGGACGGACAGCTTGGACCGTCCACTTCCCTCGCCCGCCCCGGCTCGCCACATTCCTCCCTCACGCCGCGTTCACCCGATTTTAGGACCGGTTTGTTAGGGTCAGGGAAGAAGGTCGGGGGAGACGGGGATCATGGCGGGATTGCGAGCGACGGACCGGTCTCCGCTTGCCGATGCACTGCTGCTGGCGGCGCTGTTCACGCCATTCCTGCCAATCGTCACCAGTTTTTACCTTTATGTCGCCGGACTGGCGCTTGGCTGCCCTGCCGACCCAGCACAGCCCTGCACGCGGGCCGGGCTCGAAATCAATCATCTCTACACGCACTCCCTGTCGCTGCTGCAGTGGACCGCCGAAATCACCGCGTCCAGCTTTCTGCTTGCCTATATGGCGCTCGTTGCCGGGCTGGCGCAATTCACGATCGAGGGGTTTCGCGGCCGCGTCGTCCGGACCTGCGCCGTCGTCATGTGCGCGACAGTCCTGCCGCTCATCCTCGCCCTTGCCGACGCCAACGCCCGGGCCGCCACGCCCGTCAGCTTGGACCCCCTTACCCGTTTCGCCTTTTACGGCACGGTGTTTCTCGACTGGCTGGCGAACATCGCCGTGCCGCTGGCCGTGCTGACAACCGCGCTTCTGGCGCTGACGCTGGGTTACGGTCTGCTGATCGGCAAGATCGTGGCGCTCGCGACCGGACGCAAGTGACGGTTTTTCCTTAGTCCGCCCGCGGCGGTTTCGCTTCGCGTTGTTTGTTTCGCGCCCGGCCGCCCTGGAGGTCCCCTAAAGGCCTCGAACTGGTCGCGCCAGCGCCTTCCTTGGCCGGCGGATGGTAAGCAGTTGGCGCGCTTCACCTGCACGATCTGCCTTCAACAGCGCATTGAGCAGTGTGAATTCAATGAGGTCGCGTTGCGCACGGCTGCCCCCGATCCGCTCGTGTTCCGACATTATTGGCACCAACCGTTCAACCACTTCGCTCCAGTCTTCGCGCGAGAAAGCACGAAAAGCCTCAGAGATAACCGAAACGATTTCATGGGCCGGACCCTTGGCCTCTTCGATGACACGGTTCAACGCATCCGCGTTGCCAGCCATCGCGTGAGCGAGAGCGGCATGAACGTCAGCAAAGGGCATACCAGGGTCGGGATAACACTTGGTCGCATAGACGCTGACCTCGTGCCACAAATCCGAACGTCTCCGGCCACCGGACATTTCCGCACGAAGCAGAAAGGACGCCGTATCCGTCATCACATTGAGCGGCGGGCCCCAGGCACTGCTCGGCCTGACATCATTCTCAACGACATTCCAGGCGCGATCGTCGTCGCCGCGTTCCAATGCCCACAGCGCAATATGCCAACTTATATGGCAATGCATGGGCCCGCGCCGGTCATAAGCATTGCGCCATTCGTCGAGGTAGGCGAAGCCGGCATCGGTTTCACCGTTTTCATAATAGATATGCGACCTGATATGCGCACCATTCGCATTACGGGGATTGCGCTCAAGCGAACGTTCAATCGTCTTGACGGCGGCCGCAATCTGACCGGTTTCCACTTGAGCAAACGCATGGAGCGAGCCGAACCACCAGTCGTCGTCATAGTGGGGTGCAAGACGGTGCATAAAGGCCAGCATCTCGGCCTCGCGGCCGGCCAATCCGCTCAGACCGATCAAACCAAAAACGCTCGTGCAGGGCTGCACCAAAAGCACATCGCGCGGATAGTGTGCAAGATGACCGACAATGGCATCATAAGCCGCCCGGCCATTGCCACCGATGAGAAAGTCGAGAGCAGCGATGTGACTCTGCTCACGGGCTGAAATTCCATCCGTCAAACGACGAGCGGTGACCATCGCCGCAGCCGCCTCATCGCCTCGCGCCACGATTTGCTTCAAGCGTCCCAATCCCGCGTAGGCCAACGCAAAGGATTCATCCGCCGATATGGCACGGCGGAATGCATCTTCCGTTTTGTGATCAGCCGCAAGCAGACAGTCCACACCTTCAACATAGGCATCACGAGCCAACTGCGAGGTGGTGGACAGCGGATTGCCATAACGATCTTCAAGCATGAACGACAGCTCCTTGTAGCGTGACCAACGCAAAGGCATGATCGTCGATGATTACGCGCATGTCACGAAGGCCGGCGTTTATTGCGAGTTTTGTTCATTCCTGATGTCCGCTTGGTGCGGCGATCAGTTGAACCCGCCGCACTTGGCTGTCGCCAAGGGTCATCAGCTGGTACGACCGCTTTGCGGTACCAAGCGGAGGGACGGCGGCTTAAGGTCTGCTATTGAGGACAAAGCGGACGCTCGGGCCTGCGGTCAGCTGCGGCAGCTTCTGATCCGAAGTGGACATCGATGTTCATCGGCATCTCCGCGTATGCTACTGAACTTTCTTCCCAATCAACGGACAAAAGCTCGATGAAACTGGGGATCGAAAATCTACTTGCAGACCGGGCCCACCGAAAACCGCTCGAAGGGCGCCGTGTCGCCTTGCTGGGGCACCCGCCCTCGGTAACAAGAAGCTGTCATCACACGCTGGACGCACTCGCCGCGTGTCCGGAGATTTCCCTCTCATCCGCCTTCGGTCCGCAGCACGGCATGCGCGGCGACAAGCAGGACAATATGGTTGAATCGGGCAACTACGCCGATCCACGCCACGGAATACCGGTTTTCAGCCTGTATGGCGACGTCCGCTACCCGACCGACGACATGATGCAGACCTTCGATGTTCTGGTGGTGGATATTCAGGATATCGGAACAAGGATCTACACTTATGTGACGACGCTTTTCTATTTCCTGCAAGCCTGCAGCAAACATGGGAAAGCCGTTTGGATTCTTGATCGTCCGAACCCGGCAGGGCGGCCGATTGAGGGCACTATTCTGGAAGAAGGGTGGGAAAGCTTCGTGGGCGGCGGACCGCTTATCATGCGGCATGGGCTCACATTCGCAGAACTTGCCGGCTGGTTTGCGGGTCTGGAGAAACTGGACCTGGAGCTCAATATCGTGCCGATGCTCGATTACGATCCTGCCGCCGCGCCGGGCTTTGGATGGCCACTCCACGAGTTGTCGTGGGTGAACCCCAGTCCCAATGCGTCCAGTCTCAACATGGCCCGATGCTTTCCCGGTACGGTTCTCCTCGAGGGGACCACCCTGTCGGAAGGACGCGGAACGACAACGTCACTTGAAGTCATCGGGGCGCCGGATATCGATTTCGCTTCTGTGCTGGAGCGAATGACTTCCCTGCAAGGCGAGTGGCTTGCAGGATGCCTCCTGCGGCGCTGCTATTTTGAGCCGACCTTTCACAAGCATGCCGGCAGCCTGTGTTCGGGCCTGCAAATTCATACCGATAACGCGGCGTACCGGCATGAGAATTTCCACCCCTACCGGCTTGTCGCCCTTCTGCTGAAGGCAATCCGTCTGGAATATCCAGACTACGAAATCTGGCGGGACTTCGCTTACGAGTATGAGACAGACAGGCTGGCGGTCGATCTGTTGAGCGGCGGCACCTTTCTGCGGAACTGGGTGGACGATCCGTCTCTGGGTCCGGCCGAATTCGATAAACGCCTGAAAAAGGACGAACGGGACTGGGCTGAATTGCGGGCGCCCCATTTGCTCTATTGAGGCGAACGGCTTGCTATAATGGCTTGCGCGCTCAAATCCGGCAGCCGCGCGCAGCAACGTGCCAAAACGCCACTTTTCAGCCCGAAGCAGACGCTATGAGGCTGCATCGGGCCCGCCTGCCTCTGATCCGGGGCGTGCTTCGGCATTTCAAAAAAAGCGGAGATGAGGATGCGTCAGCCAGATAAATTCTGGGACCGAATTGCCAGGCGCTACGCGAAATCGCCGGTTTCCGATGAAGCGTCCTACCAGAAGAAGCTTCAGGTTACGCGCCAATATCTGAAGCCGGAGATGGAGGTGCTGGAGATTGGCTGCGGGACGGGCTCCACCGCCATCGCCCACGCCCCTTACGTGAAACATATTCGCGCCACCGATATCTCGGCGAAGATGATCGAGATTGCCCGGGGGAAGGCGGCCGCGGACGACGTGAAGAATGTGACTTTTGAGCAGGCGAGCGTCGACGGGCTCAGCGCACCCGATCAGACCTATGATGCGGTTTTGGGGCTCAGTATCCTGCACCTGCTGGAAAACAGGGAAGAGGCGATCTCTCGGG
>JAJFHO010000231.1 GCA_021775575.1 Hyphomicrobiales bacterium | reverse complement strand
CGAAATAACCTCCAGGGCGGGAGCGACACCGGTCAGGGGTAGCTTGCCGTCCACATACTCATTTTGCGCGTCGATGACGACAAGCGCAGCCTTGGAAAGCGCGGCGGGCTCGAGACTGGCCCCGGCCATCTGCAACAGTGTTTTGGGTTCGTTCATCGCGCCCCTCCCGCTTCGGTCTTGAGCCAGGCGGTGCAGCAGGCCTTGGTGAGGTCGCGCACGCGCAGGATATAGGCTTGGCGCTCGGTGACCGAGATCACCCCGCGGGCATCCAGCAGGTTGAAGATATGGGACGCCTTGATGCACTGGTCGTAGGCGGGAAGCACGCATTCATGCAGCTTCCCCTCGCCCCGCTCGCCCGCCGCAAGCAGCGCTGTGCATTCCGCTTCCGCGTCGCGGAAGTGCTGCAACAGCCTGTCGGTATCGGCATATTCGAAATTGTGCCGGGAATATTCCTGCTCGGCTTGTAGAAAAACATCTGCGTATGTGACCCGCCCTGTACCCTCGCCGCCGTTGAAGTTGAGGTCGAAAACATTGTCGACCCCCTGGCAATACATGGCGAGGCGTTCAAGCCCGTAGGTCAATTCTCCGGCCACCGGATCGCAGTCGAAGCCGCCGACCTGCTGGAAGTAGGTGAACTGCGACACCTCCATGCCGTCGCACCACACTTCCCAGCCAAGCCCCCACGCGCCGAGCGTCGGGCTTTCCCAGTCGTCCTCGACAAAACGGATGTCGTGATTCTTGGGATCGATGCCGATGGCGTAAAGGGAATTGAGATAAAGCTCCTGGATATCCGGCGGGCTCGGTTTCAGGATCACCTGATACTGATAATAGTGCTGCAACCGGTTGGGATTCTCGCCATAGCGCCCGTCGCTCGGCCGGCGTGAAGGCTGCACATAGGCCGCGTTCCAGGGCTTGGGGCCCAGCGCGCGCAGCGTCGTCGCGGGATGGAATGTGCCCGCGCCCACTTCCATGTCATAGGGCTGCAGCAGCACGCAGCCATGGGCCGCCCAATATTGCTGGAGCACCAGGATCAGATCCTGAAAGGATTTGTCCGGCCGCAAGGAGACCGTGCCCAAAGTCGTGTTCATGAAAACCGGTCCGAGAATGTTGGACTGCCCGGGTCTTGTTACGCGCCCCAACCGAGCCCACGCAAGCTATTTCCGGGACCTATCGGGGTCAAGCGTGCCGGAGGGCGATGGGGCTTTAGCTGTTGTCCGGCTTGTAGACGCCGGTTTCCGGATCGCGCTGGAGCGTCGGCATGGCCTTTTCCCGGCGTTGCTTAAGGGCCTCGTCGGCCTCGCTCAGATCGGCCTGCACACGGCGCCATTCCTTGCGCAACCAGCGATAACCGGTCCATGCGGCAAAACCAACGACGATCATTCCGATCAATTGCGGCATGAAATTCCCGTTACAACCCGTAACGCGACCAGAGCGCCCGGGCCTCGATGGCCGATACAAGCTCGTCGGCGAATGATGGGCTGGCGAAACCGGAATCTCCCAGGGCGGGCGGTTCGGCATGAGTGTAGCCGCCGCGCAGCCGGCTTATCCAGCTGCGTTTCGTCGTCACTATTTTCAGCCGGACCTTTGGACCGAGCATCTCGCGCATCTTCGTGCGCAAATCGGAAATGCCGTCGATAAGACCCAATTCCATCGCGCGCTTGCCCGACCAATATTCGCCGGTGAACAATTCTTCGCCGGCCTTTTTGATACGCCGCCCCCGTCTCTCCTTCACAAGCCCGGTGAAAGATTCCTGGACATCCTCCTGCAATTCTTTCAGGCGCTTGATGTCCTCTTCCTTCTCCGGCTGGAACGGGTCGAGCGACACTTTGCGTTTTCCCGCCGTATAGACGCGGCGATCGACGCCGAGCTTCTCGATCATTTTGTGGAAACCGAAGCCAGACGCCACCACGCCGATAGAACCGATAATCGAGCTGGCGTCGGCATATATCTCGTCGCCGGCAAGCGCAATCAGATAGCCGCCAGAGGCAGCCACATCTTCGGCGAAGACATAGACCGGCAAACCCTTCTCCTCGGCCAACGCACGGATGCGCTTGTAGATAAGCGTGGACTGGACAGCCGAGCCGCCTGGCGAGTTGATCTGGATGGCAACGGCCTGCGCGCCCTTCATGGAAAAGGCACGCGTGATGGCGCCCGCGGAACCGGCCAGCGATATGCCCGGGCGTAGCGGAGTGGCCACGCCAATCGTGCCGCCAAAACGCAGTACCGGAACCAGGGGGCCCGACTTCGAAAATATGCGCGGCAAAAATCTCACAGCTCCAACCTCTCCCAGCCTTTGAATGGCTTTGTATTCCTTCTGCCCCATACATAAACCCGGTTCAGGGCAAATCAAGCCGGTTCCCCGCGACCGAAGGTGGCGAGGGCGCGGCGGTCAACCGCTCCAAACAAGACCGACTCACGCACAAATGCTTACAACTCACTGAAATAACTCAGTTTATTTACTACCTCTCCACTGTTCCCAATATGAATACGACATGAACGATCCCCTCAGCCACGGTTCAGCGGTCGTTTGATAAAAACTGATTATCCGCGGGAGTATGGGCCTTCGCACCTTTGGAACACGACGGACCCAACGCGCGTTGTGTCCAGGCCCTCGCGGGCCTAGCACGGGAAGACCGTCGCCTAATCCCCCGGTTGGTGGCGGTCTTCCTAGTGCTGCCAGCGCCTTGCACAACCTTCCACCAAGCGATCCCAAACGATCCCGCCGACTTCGCGGTCCGCCATCTCGAAATTGCGACGGGTTTTCATTTTCAGTCCCGTAACACGAGTCGTTCCACGCCGGACACGCAGGTGACGCCGTTACCGGCAGGAAATCGATGAGGGGGTGTAACGGGGCCCGGGTACCCGCGTTTTGGAGGAAGAGTATGTACAAAAAAATTGCCCTGGCCGCCATCGTCCTGTCGACTGGAATCGGCTTCCAGCCAGCGCCCGCGGACGCAAAAAACGGCCTTATCGTCGAAGTCGGCCATGGCCGTCATCACGGTCAAGGACATCGTCGCGGCCATGGCAGGCGCCACCATCGCGCCCAGCGCTATTGGAAATACACGCAACCCTACTGGTACGGATCGTACTGCCGTTGGGAGCAACGCCCGCACCGGGTGCGGGTCTGGGACGACTATTACGGCCGGCGCCACACGACAATCTGGCGCCCAGTCCGCATTTGCCGCTGACACACGCGTTTACGCCGGACCGAAAGGCCTGGCGCTGGAAGGCTGCCGTCAATGCACCCGGCTGGCGGCGGCCTTCCTCCCCCTCCCGCAATACCTCAGTCCATTCAACGCACGCAATTCTCCCCTATATCGAGCGAGCGGGCCTGACGTAACACCGCATTCGCCTGGCGCGCATAGCTGCCATCCGGCTCATGAATGACGAGGCCGCGATTCAAAACCAGGGGCGCGCGAGAGCTCTTCGTCCCCTGAATGATAACTCTGTTCGCCGGCTCTCCTTCGCGCGGAAACAGGGGAAAGACCGTCAGCCCGCCAAATCGGCTGCCGAGGTGCGCGAGAAGTTCGGGCAGTGCATCGGCACGGTGAATGAGGGTGAGAGAGCCCTTGGGCCGGACCATGCGATCCAGAAATCCGATCCAGCTCGCAAGCTCCCCGTCGCCAACACTATGCGCTCTCGCCACCGAGGCATCGGGTGACACCCGGGCATTGCGAGTGTTGAGGAAGGGCGGATTGGCCGCGACATGGTCGAAACTCGCCGCTTCGATTTTGGCACGCTTCATCGCCTCCGCACCACCGGTTACATCGGCCTCGATGACCCTGATGTGATCTTCCATAGCGTTCAGCGAAACATTCCGGCGTGCCATTTCACAAAGATCTGGCTGAATTTCAACACCGGTTATCCGGACATCGGCGACACGCGCGGCCAACGCCAAACTTGCTACGCCGCTGCCCGCGCCGGCCTCCAGGACATGCTGCCCCTCTCCCTCGATGGCGGGAATCGCAGCCGCCATGAACAATGCGTCTATGGCGGCGCGCGGGCCCTTGCGTGGTTGATACGCCCTCACGCGGCCATCGAGAAAACCGTCGCAGCTCGTCTCTGAGCCAGCGATCACTACGGCGGAGTTATCCATGGCCCGTGACATGCCCAAGTTCAGCTTCTTTGAGAATGCGCAAGGCCTGGTTCCAGCCATCAACGCTCACCAGCATCCGCCGGGGCAGAATGCCAAGCGATCCCTCGACGATGCTCATATTGCCGTCGACAATCACATGCGCGATACCGGCATCGTTGAGCAATGCTTCGACAAAGGACAGCAGAACCGCGTCGTTGCTTCGAAAAAGTTCTTTCATTTCATTCAGTTATCGTGACAGTCCTGCAGATTGCCGGTCGCTCCTCAGTCTCAGCGTAACACAATGCCGCAGACGCTGTTACGCTAGCAGCTTGACCTGCGGACGGCACCACCGAATATACTCTCCCGAATAACAGGATTTTCATTTCCGGGGGCGAATAGTGGGAATCGTAATACCGCTCAAGACGAAACGCGAGGTCGAGGCAAGCCTCGAACTTTTGCTGGATCTCGTGAAGGACGACATGGCGGGCGTCAATCGCATCATCCTCGACAAAGCCAGATCCGACGTCGACCTCATTCCCGAACTTGCCAGGCATCTCATTGATTCCGGGGGCAAGAGATTGCGGCCGATGCTGACAATCGCCGCAGCGCAAATGTGCGGGTATGAGGGGGACGACCATGTCCAGCTCGCGGCAAGCGTGGAATTCATGCATACCGCCACCCTGCTGCATGACGATGTGGTTGACGAGAGCGATCTGCGCCGGGGCAAAACCGCAGCGCGTCTGCTTTGGGGCAACGAGGCCAGCGTTCTCGTCGGTGATTTCTTGCTGGGTCAGGCCTTCAAGATGATGGTTGATGTGGGTTCTCTCGATGCCTTGCGGGTTCTCTCCAATGCCGCCGCCGTCATCGCCGAGGGCGAGGTCATGCAGCTTGTCGCGTCAAAAAACACCGAAACCACCGAAGACGAATATCTTGCCGTGATCGAGGCAAAAACCGCGGCGCTTTTTTCCGCCGCCAGCGAGGTGGGCGCGATCGTCGCGGCACGCCCGCGGGCCGAACAGGCGGCACTGCGCTCCTATGGCAAAAATCTCGGCATCGCATTTCAGCTCGTCGACGACGCACTGGACTATTCCGGCGAACAGGCCAAGCTCGGCAAAACTGTGGGCGACGACTTCCGTGAAGGAAAGATCACTTTGCCCGTCGTGCTTTCCTATCGGCGCGGCAGCGGCGCCGACCGCCGCTTCTGGGAGCGAGTCCTGCAGGACAGCGACATCGATGCAAATGATTTCGATCGGGCGGTTGCCTTGATGCAGCAACATGGCGCCATTGACGACACCATAGAACGCGCCAGGCACTATGGCGCAATCGCCCACGACGCGCTCGCCATTTTCCCCGAGACCAACTGCAAGGCGGCGCTACTAGACGCCATTGCTTTCTGCGTTTCGCGCGTTCACTGAAGCTCCGACGCCGCAACCCACCAGCCAGCGTGCGCACCGCCGATTTCCCGCTCCGCCCTTTGCGCTTCGGCCAGTGAGGCGAACAGGCCGAAGCAGGTGGCACCGCTGCCGGACATTCCCGAAGCGAGACAACCCGGCGCGGCGGAGAGACGCGATTTGACCTCGCCGATCACCGGAGCGATCCGAACCGCCGGCGCTTCAAGATCATTGCCGGCGTCCGCCAGATAGTCCGCGAACCGGTCCAGGGGCGCAAATGGCGGAATAACGGCCTCGCTGCAAACCGGTCCATTATACGATGACGCGTTCAGAGCGTCGAATACGGCCTTTGTCGCAATCGGTACACCCGGATTGACAAGAAGCACGGCGGCTCGCGGAAAATCACGCACTGGCGTTACGCGCTCGCCGATGCCCCGCATCATTGCCGCCCGGCTTGCCAGACACACCGGAACATCCGCGCCGAGCGCCCGTGCCAGAGAGGCAAGCGAGGCGGCGTCGACACCGGCTGGATTGGCGGCGGCCAACAGCCGAAGTGCGGCCGCCGCATCGGCGGACCCGCCTCCGACACCGGCCGCGACTGGCAGCATTTTTGTCAGATGAAAGGCGCCAGAGCGTGCTTCCGGCCATTTCGCAAGAACCAGATCCGCCGCCTGCAGAATGAGATTGGTGTCATTGAGCGCGGCAGCGAAAGGACCTTCAGTGGTCAGTGTAGCGCTATCGGCCGGCATCAGAGTGAGCGTGTCGCCAATCTGAGCAAAAGCAACCAAGCTCTCAAGCTCATGATAGCCGTCGGCGCGCTTGCCGAGGACTTTGAGCGTCAGATTGATTTTCGCAAAAGCGGTCTCGGTGTGTGGCATGAGCCCGTCGATGGGAAATACACCGGGACGGCGCTATCGCTGCGGCTTGTTGTCGGCCGCGGCAGGCTCTCCGGCCATCGCTTTTTTCTCCGACGCCGCATCGAGGCCACTTTTCAGCTTGAGCTTCATTTTCACGGCCTCTTCCGGCTCCGGCTCAAGCGTCAATGCCTGCGTCCACTGGTAGCGGGCCTCCAGCCTGCGTCCAACGCGCCAATATGCATCACCCAAATGATCATTTATCACCGGATCATCCGGCCGAAGCTCCGCGGCCTTTTCGAGATGCTTGGCGGCCTTATCGAAGTGGCCAAGGCGATAGTGCGCCCAGCCCAGGCTATCGACGAAATAACCGTCATCCGGCTTCAAATCCACCGCTTTGCGTATCAGTTTCATGGCCTCGGTCAGATTTTCTCCCTGATCGACCCACGAATATCCCAGATAGTTCAGCACAAGAGGTTGATCGGGGCTCAGTTCCAGAGCCCGCTTCAGGTCAGCCTGGGCCTTCGGCCATTGCTTGAGCCGTTCGTGGCAAACGCCACGCGCATAAAATAAGGCCCAGTTTCTCCCGGTGGGCTTTTTGATCAGATTGATCGCCCGGGTGTATGTCGCCGCTGCTTCCTTGTAGCGCTTGTGCGAGCGAAGAATGCTCCCCAGCGCATCGAGAGGCCGCGACTCATGGGGCCGCGAAGTCGCCAGCCTTTCCAGGAGCGCCACGGCAGCGTCGGTTTTTTCCAAGGAGTTGAGATCATATGCCTTGCGGATCTGGATGTTCAGCCAAAGCGGCGAGGTTTCCGCAACCCTGTCATAGGCCTTGATTGCAAGTTGATAGCTGCGGGTCGCGTCATAGACCTCGCCGAGCGAACGCAAGGCGAGCGGAAAATCGGGCTTCAACTGAAGCGCAAGCTGCAAATAGATAGACCCGATCTCAACGCCGCCTTCGCCGGTCAAGGCATCGCCGATCCCATAAAAAACTTCCGCAAGCCCCTCCGCCGCGCTGTCGACAAGAAACGCCTGTTGCTTGCCGGCATTGAGTTCGGAAAGAAGCATATCGGTAACGGGATGGCTGCTCGCACTGGCGACATGAGATTGCAGGATCTCGATCGCGAGTTTGTTGTCGCCGGCCTGTGACGCATGCCTGGCATAGGCTTCGGCAATACGCCGGGTGCGTTTGTTCTTCTTGAATGCCTGCATGAAGGAATCGCGAGCGATGTCGACGCGGCCGGCAAGGTCCGCGATCAAACCCTTATGATAGCGCCGGTAGAAGAGCGCCCATTCGGCCTTCTTCATATTGTTCAGCTTGGCGAAAGCGGTATCGACCTTGCCCGCGGCCAGGTTAACCCAGGCGATCGCCAGGTTCGTCGTCAGGTCCGATATCGGACCCGTCCGCGCCAATGCAAATTGCTTCTCGGCCTCCGCAAGATCGCCGTCGCGAAATGCGGCAACGCCCAGAACCAGCCGGGCAATACGATGCGATTTCTCGGTTTTGACAAGCTGCCGGGCTAGATTGATCGCGCGGGACCGGTTGGCCGCCGCGGCTTCGAGCAGGAAGGTCTGCTCCAGGATCACTTCATTGCCGGGGTCTTTTTCAAGCGCACGCTCGTAATATTCAGCCGCCGAGCCGGTATCTCGCTCGAAACGCGCCTGGCGTCCGGCAAGATAATTGCCAAACAGGGATTCAGGGTCGCTTGCGGGCTTATTCAGACCCGATACGTCGGAGAACAGCCCCGCGGACATTATTATGCCTGCGGTGAGCACCACGGCCATGCCGCCGCGCCGGATTAGAGGACCAACAAGTTTCATTTGCGTCGACTCCGCCGCCCTGTTCTGGCGTCAAAAATTGAAATTTTTCTGGCTGCCCGCGAGAATCGCCCGAATTTAGGAATCCTGCAAGGAATAATGGCCTCCTTAAGACCTTGGCTACACACCAAGTTGATCGCTCCCCTTCCGCCGCAACGCTTCGGGCCAGGAATTAGGCCCCGGGAATCTTGCCGTCGAGAACCTGTCTGAACACCGACGCATCCACATTGCCTCCGCTGGCCACCAGGCCGACGCTACGGCCTTTCATGCTGCCGCGCTCTCTCAGCAGGGCCGCCAGTGGCGCCGCGCCCGCCGGTTCAACGAGATTGTGGGTTCCCTTATAATAGGCGCACATCGCCTCGACGATCTCTATTTCCGATACGCGCACCAGCCGTTCGGCGCCTTTCAGGATGATTTGAAGGGCGTCGGGCGACGGCACGCGGCAGGCCACGCCATCGGCGAAAGTGGCGGCAGAGTTAGTTTCGCGCACTTCGCCGGCCTCGAACGACAAGGCGTAGGCCGGCGCATTTTCCGCCACAACGCCAACGATCTTTGTCTTCAGGCCCAACAGATCACGCACCGTGATAAGCCCGCAAACGCCGGACCCCATTCCGATCGGTGCATAGACGGTATCGAGATCTCGCAGCGCCGAAAGAAATTCAAGCGCGTAGGTCGCCACACCCCGGACCAGCCAGGGATGGAATGCGGGCACGAAATGGAGCCTGCGTTCCGCTGCCACCCGGTCGGCCTCTACCCGGGCCTCGTCGAAATCCGATCCAAATTCCAGCACCTCCGCCCCAAAAGCGCGCATGGCGCGGTTCTTCTCGACGCTGTTGCCGTGCGGAACAAAAATGGTCACAGGCAGCGAAAACTGGGCGCCGGCACGCGCGATGCTTTGGCCGTGGTTGCCGCGGGTCGCGGTGATAATGCCCGCGAGCGGCTCTCCCGATTTTCTGAGTTCGTCAAGATAGATCAGCCCGCCGCGCAGCTTGAATGCTCCGATCGGTGTATGATTTTCGTGCTTTACCCAGACATCGCAGCCTGCCCCCTCACTGAGCAACGGCCAATTGTAATGGGGTGTTGGCGGCACAACATCGCGAACAAGCTCGGCTGCCCTATTCAGTTCCTGCAAAGTGAACATCGGATCGGTTCCCTGCCGGTGTCGGCCGCCGGGCAAGATTTGCTACATGTTCGGATAATTTGGGCCGCCCCCGCCTTCGGGCGAAACCCAGGTGATATTCTGTTCGGGATCCTTGATGTCGCAGGTCTTGCAGTGAACGCAATTCTGGGCGTTGATCTGAAGGCGTTTGCCACCCGAATCTTCAGCGTCCACCCACTCATAGACACCCGCCGGGCAATAAAGGCCTGACGGCCCGCCATAAACCCCGAGCTCCCTGTCCCTCTGCATTCCCATGTCGGCCACCTGGAGATGGACCGGCTGGTCTTCCTCATGGTTGGTTGACGACAGGAAGACCGAGGAAAGTTTGTCGAAGGTGATCTTGCCGTCGGGCTTGGGATAGTCGATTGCGCTGGTTTCGCTCGCCGGTTTCAGGCAAGC
>JAJFHO010000024.1 GCA_021775575.1 Hyphomicrobiales bacterium | reverse complement strand
CGTGATCAACAGCACGCCAATGAGAATAATGCGCAGCGCTGACAGTTTTTCTGCATCCAGAAATTCGATGAAATCACCGAGGAACCTGGTTCCTTCCAGGATCGTCATGACGATTCCGGCACCCAGCAACAGCCCCCAATTGTTGCCGGCCCCACCAACGATCACCGACATCCAGATGAAAATTGCTACCATCGGCATGAAGACTTCAGGGCTGATGTTCTGGACGTAATGGGCGTAAAGTGCGCCTGCCAGCCCCATGAAAGCGCCGCCCAGCGCAAACACCTGAAGTCTGTGGCGCAAAACGTTCTTGCCGAGCACGGCGGCGACAACATCGTCTTCGCGAATGGCCCGCAGAGTCCGGCCCATGGGCGAGCGGCGGATAAGCTCGACGATGACAAAGACCAGTGCTACCGCGGTCACGACCAGAGCCAGATAGACAATTGGGTAGGCTTCTCGCTCGAATATGTCTGAAAAGGGCCGCGCGTCGATCTTGAGTCCGCGGGGCCCTTCAGTAATCTGGTCTTCGTTCAGAACCACAAGCCTGACCATCTCGCCAAAGCCCAGCGTGACGATGGCCAGAAAATCTTCCCGCAGGCGTATGGACAGCAATGCCACCAGTCCGCCGGCTGCAAAGCCAACCAGACAGCTGGCGGGAATTGAGAGAGTGAGCGGCCAGCCAAGCTTTACCGAGAGCAACCCGCTCGTATAGGCCCCAAGGGCATAAAATCCCGCAATGCCGAAATTGACCATTCCGGTCATGCCCCATTGCAGGTTGAGGGCCAATGCAAGCAGCATGAAAAAGCCGACGAATGTGGCCATGGAAACCAGATATGCGCTCATGGCTGATCGCTCATTTCTTGATCTCCGACCGGCCGAAAAGGCCCTGAGGACGGATCAGAAGCAAAATCGCGATGATGAGGAATCCGACGCCGACTTTGTAGGAACTGGGAAGCACCAGAACCGTCAGCTCTTCGGCAAGTCCAACCAGCAATGCGCCAAGCATGGCGCCGTAGGGAGAGCCGATCCCGCCCAGAATAGCGGCGGCGAAAATGGGGATGGTCAGGTTCCACCCCACAAGCGGCTCGATGACAAGATCGAGACCGGCAAACACGCCCGTCAATCCGAACAATGCGCCGCACACAAACCAGGTTAGGGCAATGACATGGGTGGTATTGATGCCGCGCACTTCGGCCAGAGTTTGATTGTCCGCAGTTGCGCGCATCGCCTTGCCGATACGGGTAAAGCTCAGCATCAGATGGACTGCGACCGCGATTGCAACAGCCATGAGGATGATGTTGATTTGCTCATGGGTAATGTGCATTGAGGCAAACTTGACCGGTCGCTGCAGGGGCAGGTCGAACCCGCGCACATCGGCGCTGTAGATCAACCGGACGATATGCTCGAGGACCAGGGTGAGTGCGATCGAGACAACCAGAAGCGTAACCGGAGTATGGCCGCGCATCGGCCTGAAAACCAGGACGTCTGATAGCCAGGCCACTACCGCTGTGCCGGCCATGGCACCAAGTCCGGCAATCCACAGCGGCAGGCCTGTGCCGACGTTCAGAGAATAGGCGATGAATGCGCCGACCGTGATATAGCCGCCGATGGCAAAGTTTGGAAAACGAAGAATGCCGAACAACAACGAGAAGGCAATCGCAGGCGGTGCGATGAGCGATGCGTTGACGATGCCGTTGATGATCAGTTGAGCATTCACTGCCGTGTCCCCAGATAGAGTTCTGAAACATCCTTGGACTTCAGCAGCTCGTCGGCAGGGGCGCTCATCGCCACGCGCCCCGCGGCCATGACGTAACCATGATCGGAAATGCGCAATGCCTGTACGGCATTCTGTTCGACCATCAACACCGCGATGCCGGTTTTGTTGACCCGCGTGATGGTGTCGAACATCTGTTCGACCATAGCCGGCGATAACCCAGCGGAAGGTTCATCCAGCAAAAGCACCTTGGGCTCAACCATCAGCGCCATGCCGAACGCGACCATTTGCCTTTGGCCGCCGGACAGATTTCCAGCTGGAATCTTTGCCCGCTCCTTGAGGACCGGGAAGAGGGTATAAACTCGCTCAAGACGTTCAAAGAATTCAGCCGGCGCAGTCCATGAGCCCATCTGCAAATTCTCGACGACGCTCAACTGGCGGAAGACATTGGCTTCCTGGGGTACGTAAGCGACTCCGCAACGGGCAATCTCACTTGCCGGCATACCGCCAATTTCTGTTTTCCCGATGCGGATCGAACCCTTGCGGCGGCACAAAACGCCCGCAATCGTCTTGATCATGGTCGATTTTCCGGCGCCATTGGGTCCAATGATGGTCGCGACCCGCTTGGCCTTAACGTTCAAATCCACATTGTGAACGATGTCGCCTCTGCCATAGCCCGCAGAAACTTTTGTGACGTTCAGGAGGCCTTCAGTCATCCAGAGAGCCCCCCAAATACGCTTTGATCACCCGTGTGTCCGAGCGAATGTCTTCAAACGAGCCTTCCGTTAGTTTGCGCCCCTCGGCCATGACGATGACCGGGTCACAAAGTCTGGCCACCATGTCCATGTCATGCTCGACGATAAGGAAGGTCTTGCCATGATTCCGATTGAGGTCACCGATCATATCGGTGAGCGTTTTCATCAGGGCGGGATTGACGCCGGCGCCGGGTTCGTCGAGCAGGATGATGTTGCAGTCAATCATCAATGTGCGCGCCAACTCCAGAAGCTTCTTCTGACCGCCGGATAGATTTCCCGCATATTCGTCTTTTAGGGGCTCAAGCCGTGATATCTGCAGCACTTCGCAGGCGCGCCTGTAGTTGTTGTGCTCCTCCGATTTAACGACCGACGGCCGGAAGACGAGCGGCATCAGATGTTCGCCCAACTGCTGTTGCGGTGAGAGGAGCAGGTTCTCTAATACCGTCAAGCGGGCGAATTCACGGGAGAGTTGAAAGGTGCGGATCATGCCGCGACGGGCGCGCTTATAAGAAGCAAGTTTGCTGACATCGGCGCCGTTCAGGAAGACTGATCCGCCTTGCTGGCGATCTACTCCGCTGATCAGGTTGAACAGAGTTGATTTTCCCGCCCCATTCGGGCCGATAAGGCCGGTTATGCAATCGCGGTGCAGCTCGAAACTCATATTGTCGACGGCGCACACACCTCCGAAACGACGCGAGAGGTTTGAAGCGGAGAGAATGATATCTGCTTCCGGCGCAATCGAAGCCGCCTGCTTTTTCTTAGGTCTCATGATGTTGCTGCACGTTTCGTGCGTGTCCGCGACCGGCGTCTTCTCAAAGCCGGCTCTGGCAGCAGCGATATGGTATCGGTCGAACCCAGGACCTGCTTTAACATTGTCTTGAGAGCATCGCGCACTGCTTCCGCCAGGGCGGGGTCGGGATGCATCATTTCCTGGAACTTTAAGCCCCGGATTGTCGATGTCGTAAGGGATACGACCACCCGTCTTTGGTTTTTCGACAGGCCTGATTTCGCAAAGGCCTGATCTGCTATCTCGTCGTAGGCGGCGAATAGTTCGTCGAGTGGTTCCGAGACACGTTCGGCCAGCTCCTGGTCCGAGCGAGCAGCGCTCATGAGGTCGAGAGCAACGTTTACGAAGTTGATCTGGAAAGCCCGTGACCACACACCTTCGACAAAGGCATCTATATCGAGATGTCCGGCGTCCAATGCATCGGACAGGTTGCGAACTTCAACGATTGCGTGTCGCCACATTTCGCGCGCTGCATCAACGATCAGATCGATTTTGGCAGGATAATGGTGAAGTAGGGCCCCACGCGAAACGCCGGCTCGTTTGCTGATATCGGTCGTCGTGGTGTTGACGTATCCGCGCTCCGCAATCAACTCAATCGTTGCAGATCTGAGCTTGACACACGTCTCTCTTCGACGCTCTTCCTGGCTTCGGCGCAACTTTGCCATATCGCCCTCCCTGATGAGAAATTAGGCAGAACAATTGCTTGGAGTCAACAAACAATCATGAATGTTTGTTTTTGAATTCAATATTCCACGAGCGGTTTGATCCAATGCGCTATACGGAAAGAATGGCTTCTGGAGAGTGATCGTCATTTGCCGCTAGATTGACTAAAAAGGGTGAGCTGCGTCGGCGCACCGCGAAGCTAGAAAAGCTCTTTTAGTCTTGATACCTGATGATCGGCCGCGCTGTCCTTCAGGGTGATCAATGACAACTCACGTACCATAGGTGGCTGAGCCATTGTGCGCAAAACGAGATCATCAATTGCGTACCGCTCCACGTCCGGCCGCGGCAGAGCCGTGAAGCCGATACTTATGTTTACGCATTCGACAATGGCTTCGACGTTATCCAGAATGATCTGGGTCTTGGGTACATATCCTGCTGCGGCGAGGTGATTTGAAATGAGTTTGCCAATACCCGCATTTGGCATGAAGCGCAGGAAAGGTATCTGTTCCATACAAGCATTTATTGGTTCTGCTTCGAATTCGGCCGGCACGGCATAGACAATCTCCTCGGTTGCGAGCCGTGTGTAATTCAAGGTCACGTGGTCAATGTCAGCGCGCGTGATTACGGCTGCATCCAGTTGACCGTGAGCAACCCGCTCTTGCAAATCGTCAGAGAGGCCCGTTTCCACCTGAAATTGCGCATCGGGTGCAAGTGTGCGGCAGTTTGAAAGAAAGCCCGGCAGAAGGCGCACGCTTGCGGTCATTACAAATCCAATCTGGAATCTGCCACGCAACGATCCGTCTGAAGAGCAAAGCGCAACGAGGGCATCGTTCGACTGAATGACATGACGTGCTTGATTTGCGATTTGGCGTCCAATGGGTGTGAGCTTTGGCGGCCGAAATGAGCGATCAAACAACGTGACATTGAGGTCGCGCTCCAGGCTCTTCATTTGCATGCTGAGCGTCGACAGGGTCATATTGAGCCGATCCGCTGCAATGGCAAAGGAGCCGACATCCGCGATCATGCTCAAGGTCTGGAGGAATCGTGTTTGCATAACACCAAAATAATTGAATATAAGCTCAATTAATATTTGATTGTATTGAATTAAGCAATCGTTACCATCACTGTCATGGAACAGAAGGTGGATTCAAAATCATATCAGGCGATCGCACGTGAGCTGGCCCGCGATTTCGCACCTCGCGCGGCCGAGTGGGATCAGACGCGCGATTATTGCTGGAAAAATGTCGGCGAGTTGGCTGACGCAGGGCTGATGGGAATGACAATTCCCACAGCTTATGGGGGCGGAGGAGCATCTTTTTACGACGCCGTCCTGGTCATCGAGGAAATCGCCAAAGCCTGTACGCTGAGCGCCCGTATTGTGGTCGAGGCCAATATGGGCGGTATCAGCGCTATCATGGCCTTTGGCAGCGAGGATCAGAAAGCCTTCTGCGCGCCCTATGTGCTTGCAGGTGACAAGCCCGCCATTTGCATTTCTGAGCCTGAGGCGGGAAGTGCTGCAACCGAAATGACAACGACGGCGCGCAAGGCGGGCAACAAATATATCATCAATGGCTGCAAGCATTGGATCACCGGGGGCGGTGTCTCCAAGCTCCACCTCATATTCGCGCGCGTCATTGATGAGGACGGCAAAGAGTTGGGTATCGGCGGCTTTATTGCTCTTCGTGATCCCGATGCGGGCATAGAGCTAAAAGGGCTTCGGGTCGTGCGCAGGGAACGCACGATGGGTCTTTGCGGCATGCCCGAGACCGAACTCGCCTTTGAAGACCTTGAGATTGATGAAGAGTTTGCCGTTATTCTGCCTTCCGGATACCGCCGCGGCTTCGCCGATTTGATGAACGCCTACAACAGCCAGCGTGTAGGCGCGGGCACGATCGCCATGGGTATTGCGGCCGGTGCTCTTGAGCACGCCAAACGTTATATGCTTGAGCGTGAGCAGTTCCATCGCCCCCTCGCAGAGTTTCAAGGGCTGCAGTGGATGCTTGCTGACATGGATGCCGGGGTTCATGCATCCCGGCTGATGTTGCACGACGCGGCAAAGTCCCGCGGGCCCAACAACAGTCCGTTCCCTGACATCATGTATGCCGCCCGCGCAAAATTTTATGCCACTGAAACCGCCATCGATGTGGTCAATGACGCACTGCAGATCTTCGGCGCTCGCGGTTATGCCGATCAGGAGCCTCTTGAGCGAATGTATCGCGATGTCCGGATGTTCACAATTGGCGGCGGTACGGCGCAAATCCTGCGCACGCAGGTGGCGGGAAAACTTCTCGGCATAAAGACACCACAAACGCGCGACGGCTATAGCAGGCTAGCCAATTCGCACTAACCTGGCAGTTAGAAAAGAGTATGCCGACAAAGAAAGTCCGTACCGCTGATGTGGTTGCGCAGCGCCTCTATGACGCCGGGTGCCGCTATGCGTTCGGCATGCCCGGCGGCGAGGTATTGACCATCGTAGATGCGTTGGAAAAGGCAGGGATCACGTTCATTCTTGCAAAGCATGAGAATAGCGCAGGCTTCATGGCCGAAGGTGTGGTCCACCGGACGGGTGCCCCGGGAATCCTTGTCGCAACCGTTGGCCCTGGCGCTGTAAACGGCATCAACGTCGTTGCCAATGCGCATCAGGATCGGGTTCCGCTGATTGTGCTGACCGGCTGCGTCGACGAGACCGAGGCACTTACCTACACACATCAGGTGCTCGATCATCAGGCCGTCTTTCGGCCGGTCACCAAGGAAACATTCCGCCTTACCGCAGATGGCGCGGACATCGTTGCCGACAAAGCCATCGGCATTGCCACCGAGGGGCGGGCAGGCCCGGTACACATTGATGTACCGATCAGCGTTGCGGATGCTCTGGTGGCTCCTGGTAAATTGCACAGGCGTCAACCTGCCAGCCTTGTTGCTCCGGCCGAAGGGCCCGATCTCACCAAGGCGCGCAGCTGGCTTGGTGCGGCGGAGCGTCCGGTCATGATCATCGGCCTTGATGCAATCGCTGACGATGCTGGCGCGGTAATTCAGACATTTTGTGAAACCTACAATGTCCCATTCGTCACCACATACAAGGCCAAGGGCATTGTGCCTGAGGACCATGCGCTGTGTCTTGGTGGCGCGGGTCTCTCGCCCCTTGCCGATACATTGCTTCTGCCTTTCATTCAGCAGGCGGACTTGGTGCTGTGTATTGGATATGATCCCATAGAGATGCGAGCTGGTTGGCGCAATATCTGGGACCCAGCACAGACGAATGTGATCGACGTGTCTGCCACCCCGAACCATCATTATATGCATCAGGCAGGCTTGAATTTTATTACCAGTACGGTTTGCGCATTACGTGCCTTGAGTGCTGGTGTTGAGCCAAAACCAACATGGCAAAATGATGCAATCACCGAATTGCGTGAAAGTCTCTCGGTGGTATTCCCTTCCACCACCGAGTGGGGCCCGGCAGCAGTCATTGATGAATGCCGCCGGGCTCTTCCCAACGATGCCATCGCCACAGTTGATTCCGGGGCTCATCGGATTCTTTTGTCGCAAATGTGGCATTGCTTTGAGCCTCGCTCGCTCCTGCAATCCTCTGCCTTATGTACGATGGGTTGCGCCGTGCCGCTTGCGATCGGCGCAAAACTCGCTGAGCCGGACAGGCCTGTTGTCTCTTTTTCGGGCGATGCCGGAATGCTGATGGTGGCGGGTGAATTATCGACCGCTGCAGAGCTCCGATCTCAGACGATCTTTGTGGTGTTCGTCGATTCCAGCCTTGCTCTTATCGAACTCAAGCAGCGCCAGCGGCAGATGGCCAACGCCGGCGTGGATTTTGGCACTCACGATTTTGCGGCGATCGGTCGGGCTTTTGGCGGTAGAGGCCATACAGTCGGCACCCGCGATGAATTACGGGACGCGCTCGGCGAAGCGCTGGCATCAGATGGTTTCACCGTTATCGGTGCGGTTATTGCGCGCGAAGCGTATGACGGATGCATATAACGCGGCTCACACAGCAGTGTCATAGAAAAAACAATGGACATTCGTATCGCCAATCATCGTGCCGAGCGCCTGAGCAATGTGCGACCCTCGATGATCATGGGGCTCGTCCAAAAAGCGCGCGAGATGACGGATGCGGGGGAAACGGTTATCGATCTGGGGATCGGGGAGCCTGATTTCACGACGCCGGATCATGTCAAGCAAGCCGCGATCGAAGCCATCAAAAACGATGAGAGTCGTTATACGACTATAGCGGGTACGTTACCGTTACGCCGGGCAATCGAAGCCAAGCTTAAGCGGGAAAACCAGCTGGACTACCGCGTGAATCAGATCACAGTATGCGGCGGCGCCAAGCAGGTCATATTCAACGCCATGATGGCGACGCTCTCTCGTGGCGATGAAGTTATCATCCCCGCACCTTACTGGTCCTCATATCCAGACATCGTCGCGGTAGCTGACGGCGTTCCCGTTATCGTCGACTGCCCTCAGCAGCAAAATTTTCTGATCTCGCCGGAACAGTTGGAAAAAGCGATCACACCTCAAACCCGCTGGCTGATGCTCAATTCCCCGAGCAATCCCACAGGCGGCGTGTATCACGAAAGCCATCTCCTGGCGCTTGCGGAAGTCCTGAACAGACATCGCCATGTGATGGTGTTGAGCGACGACATTTATGAGCATCTGTTGTTCGATGGCCGGACCTTCACATCGATCCTCAACGTTGCGCCGAACCTCAAGGATCGCGTGCTTGTCGTAAACGGCGTTTCGAAAGTCTTCGCCATGACTGGATGGCGGCTCGGCTATGCGGCGGGACCTTCGGATATTATTAGCGCAATGAATACAGTGCAGGGTCAGAGCACGACCCATGCATCATCGATTTCGCAAGCCGCAGCAGTGGCGGCTCTCGAAGGCCCGACGGATTTCTTTGCAGAACGCGCAACCAGCTTTGAAAAACGGCGCGATATTGTCGTTGGCGCGCTGAACACCGCGGAAGGTATCGAATGCATCTCCCCTGAGGGCGCCTTTTACGTTTACCCGAACTGTGCCGGCGTGATTGGCCAGCGTACGCCTGAGGGCAATGAGATAGCATCCGACGTGGAGTTTTGCACATGGTTGCTCGACGCCCATCGCGTCTCAACCGTGCCTGGGGCTGCTTTTGGCCTGTCACCGCATCTGCGTATTTCTACCGCGGCGAGCGTTGCGGACCTCCAAGAAGCAATGACCAGAATTTCCCAAGCCTGCTCACAATTGGAGCGAGGCTAATGGCTGGTGCTCTGGATGGTCTTCGCGTTCTTGACCTCACGCGCATATTGGCTGGACCGACATGTACTCAGCTGCTTGGCGATCTTGGCGCGGATGTCATCAAGATAGAAAACCCCAAATCCGACGGGGATGATACGCGCAGTTGGGGCCCACCCTTTGTGCGTGGCAATGACGGTGAGCCCACCGATCTGAGCGCATACTTCATGTGCGCGAACCGGAACAAGAAGTCGGTGGCAATCGACTTGGCAAGCGCAGAAGGGCAGCAGAAATTGCGGGCACTCGCTGCTCAATCCGACATTGTGATCGAGAATTTCAAACCAGGGTCTCTTGCAAAATACGGTCTTGATCACGAGACATTGCTGCGCGCACATCCCAATCTTATCTATTGTTCGATATCCGGATATGGCCACACTGGCCCGAATGCGAAAAAGCCCGGCTATGATATTATGGCGCAGGGCTTCGGCGGCATCATGAGCCTGACGGGCGAGCCAGATGGCCAGCCAATGAAGGTTGGCGTCGGCATTGCTGATGTCATGTGCGGCATGTATGCGGCCGTCGGCATTCTTGCCGCCCTCAGGCATCGAGATCTGACGGGTGAAGGGCAACATATCGATCTTGCGCTGGTTGACAGTCAGATCGCCTGGCTCATCAACGAAGGTGTCAATTATTTGACATCCCATGACCTGCCGGACCGGCGGGGTAACGGACACCCGAATGTTGCGCCCTATCAGGTGTTCGAGGCAAGCAACGGGCATGTCATCATTGCGGTTGGAAACGACGCACAGTTCAGTCGTTTTTCGTCATGGCTCGGCATCCCTGAGATGGCCACTGACTCCCGCTTTTCAACAAATCCCGCACGGCTTGCCAACCGCGATGCCTTAATCACCCAGCTGTGTCCGCTTCTCAAGGACCGGACTGTCAAAGACATCATCGAGGGGCTTGAGAATGAAAAAGTTCCCGTCGGTCCGGTCAACACACTCGACCACGCCTTTTCTTCAGATCAGGTAGCGGCGCGTGAAATGAAAATCGCGATGCCGCACCAGGCCGTGGAAGAAGGGTCGGTTGATCTTATCGGGAACCCGTTGAAGCTGTCGAAGACGCCGGTCACCTATCGTCGAGCGCCTCCGACATTCGGGCAGGACACGGAAGCCGTTTTGAATGCTCTGGCAGTAAAGCATGAGACATAGCGCAAAATGACAAGCACTCCGCAGATCTCATTTCCGTCACGCTGCTACATCGGTGGAGAATGGCTTGGTGATGGCATAGAGCCAGTTGTCAACCCGGCCATGTAAAGCCCCCT
>JAJFHO010000230.1 GCA_021775575.1 Hyphomicrobiales bacterium | reverse complement strand
CTTGCCCTGCTGGCCGGTTTTGCCCTGCCCGCGGCGGCCGAAGACGGCGACGCCGCCAAGGGCCGGCCTATCGCCGAAAAACATTGCTCGCGCTGTCACGTTGTCGGCGACTTCAACCCGACCGGCGGTATATCGAGTACGCCGTCCTTTCAGCTGCTGGTATCGTATCTGCCCGACTATCAGGAACGTTTCCAGACATTTTATGCGCGCCGTCCGCATCCCGCCTTCATAACCGTCACGGGTATCGGCCGCCCGATGGACTTTCTTCCCGCCAACGCCGCGCCGGTGGAGATCACTCTCCAGGACGTGAAGGACGTGGCGGCATTCGTTGAAACGCTGAAGGCGAAAGAAGATAAGAAGAAAAAGCCCTTTGCCTACAGACCCCGGCCCAAACCGAGAATCCGGTAACCGCCATTCGGAGGGTGGATCAGACCCGTGGGAAACGGCCCTCGGGTGGCTCTTTGGGGTCGAAATAGCCGGGCGTGGAGCGTTGTCCCGGCGCGACCAGGCTATCGACCAGCTTCTCGTCCTCCGCGCTCCAGTCATAGTCCAGAGCACCGAAATAGCTCTGCCACTGTTCGAAGGTGCGCGGGCCCGCGATGCATGACGTCACGGCCGCATTGTTGAGCACCCAGGCGACGGCGAAATCGACACCGGTCGCCGCTTTATCGCACGCATGGGCCAGCAGCTTTTGCGCTATCACCAGCGATTCGTCGCGCATTTCCGTAGCCAGGATACGTGGATCCTTGCGCCCCGCCCTGCTGTCTTTCGGCGCGGTGGCCCCCTTGGCGTATTTGCCGGTCAGGACGCCGCGCGCGATTGGGCTGTACGGTACGACACCCATACCGAAATAGCGGGCCGCGGGAATATGTTCGACCTCGGGCGTGCGGTTCAAAAGATTATAGTAAGGCTGAAGGGCGACGGGCTGGGGAATCGAATTGATCCGGCACAAATCCACATAATGAGAGATATGCCAGGCCTTTACGTTGGACAGGGCCCAGTAACGAATCTTCCCGGCCCGGATAAGATCGCCGAAGGCATGGACGATTTCCTCGAATTCGGTGTCCGGGTCCATACGGTGCAGATAGTAGATGTCGATATGATCGAGCCCCAGACGCGACAAGCTCGCATCGACAGCGTTCATGATATAGCGACGTGACAAACCGCCGGTGTCCGGCTGGCCGGGTATCGGAAGCCCGACCTTGGAAGCGAGAACGCATTTGTCGCGTTTCTTCCCGATCGCCTTGCCGACGATTTCCTCCGACACGCCGCCGCAATACATATCCGCGGTGTCGATGAAATTGACGCCATTGTCCAATGCGTGATCGATGATCCGCTTTGACTCTTTTTTATCGGTCCGTCCGCCGAACATCATGGTGCCGAGGCAGAGCCGCGAGACTTTGACGCCGGTGCGTCCAAGAATTCTGTATTGCATCGGATTTCCCTGGCTTTCGCGGGTCAACCGCTCAAAGCCCCCTGCCCTTTGTTTTGCCACGTTTTCAGACGGATAAACGGTATCCATGTACTCGCAAAAAGCGCTCAGCCGGCGGCGCGAATAAGGAAACGGAAGATGCCGTCATCCACCGTCTGTTCGAGCAATTCATGTCCGCCGGTTTCACAGAAAGCGGCAAAGTCTTCGACGGCGCCGGGATCGGTGGAGAGAACCTCCAGCGTACCCCCCGGCGGCACCTGTCTTAAGGCCTTGCCGGCCTTGAGCACGGGCAGCGGGCATTTCAGGCCTGTCGCGTCCAGCATCATGTCGCTCATGCCTTATGCTCTCCTCGACAAATCGCCCCATGCGCGGGGCCAGGCCTGTCTGGCGCCCATCACCTACGCCGCCGCATTGCGCATGAGCTATTAAGGCAAGAAAATTCGGAAGCGGGGCCAGCCGCTCTTTTGCCTCGCAAATTCCGGTGCGCTGGACCGGCAAAACCGGTTTTCCACCACCCCGGAGCTACTGCAGTTGCGCCTGAACGCCGCTCACCGGACTATTGTCCCTGCCGCTCATTACGGGCTTTTGCAGCATGCCATAGGATTTCCGCGCCGCGAGATCAACCATATGCGCGGTATAGGCATAAAGTTCAACGGAATCGATCTTGAGATCATTGTTGCCGATGGGCTCCAGATCGGCCCGCCCCGCCAGGCCTTCGATCAAATAGCGGGTAAACAGGCCGATGCCATATTCCGCATCGTCCATGGTCCTCTGATCCTTCTCCGCGGCGGTGATAACCGTAAGCCCCTTGACCGGTTGCGGCGGCAGGCTGCGCACGTCCATAACGGGAAGATTCGGGGCAAACACGAAGTCACTCTGGTCGCGCCCGAATCCCGCTTCCAGCAGCAGCATCACGGTTTTGACGCCCAACCGGGCGATCCCGGCATAAAGCCGGGACATCGGAAATGCCGACCTGCCCTCGCGATGTTTCACCGCGTCCACGGGCAGCAGATAACTTTCGCGCTGATCCAGACTGGTGGATCCGTGCCCGGCAAAATAGATCAGAACGCTTGCGTCGGGACGGCCTTCAAGCCGCTTCACCAATTCACCTGGTCGATCGCCGCCATCGCCGAACACGTGCACCAGATCCTCCATCGTCGCATCGCGCAAATCGATGATGTTTTCCTGCGCGAATCCGAGATGCTCGCTCAGCAAAGCGTACATGGCGCCCGCATTGTTGTGTGCGCTCTCATTCGCCGGCAGTCCGCCCTGATAGTTCTTGTTGCCGATCACCACGGCGATATCGGCGCCGCGATCGGTCGCCGTCGGCAGCGTCCGGTATAGCTGGCGCACCTTGGTATAGGCGACGCGGGGCGCCCCGTCGGCGCGCTGCCAGCGCGGAAGACGCGTTGGCGGCCGCGTACAAATCTGCACGTCGGCGCCGCGCTCAATTCGCAAAATATCTTCCAATGAAAGATGCGAATTGAGTTCGAGGCACGCCCGGCACCACCGGATCCCGCGCTTTTCCATCCGCAATATCTCGCGGTTCGAAAGCCCCTTCGGGATTGCAACGCAGGTCTTGCTGCACCGCTTCAGTCCCGATCGTTTTCCGTATGACTTTACGATCAGGCCGTAGAGGTGGTCCGGCAAGCAATTTGCCTCGGGCTTGGCATAAACTTTTTTTACAGGTGGTTGCGGTTCCGAGTTTTCTGGGTTTGGGGTCGTCGCTCCCGGGAGCAGTGGCGCCGCACCGGGAGACTGGCCGTACGATGCGCTCAGTATCCCGTTCACGGCTCTCGCGGCAAGCGGGCATAGGTCGAACAACTGACCCTGGGCCCCTGCATCATGCACGCCCTTGGGTGTCGAGCCGACTTTGTAATCCTGTTTGAAATACCAATAGGCGGTCCAGGCGCGTTTGGTCATCCGCGTCGCGATCGCGCCGCGCAAATAGCCCGACTCCTTCAGGCATTGCTGAATGAGCGCAACCTCGGTGGTCAGAATACCGTCGCCCCGGTCGGGTTGCGCGGACCGATTGTCGACGCCTTTGGTTTCGCTAAGGCAGGCCCCGCCCTCCTCGCGGTAGCCCGGAGCACAATCACAGATCTTGCCCTTGTCGTCGGGCACTCTTGGCCAAAGGCACCACGCGCCGGCAGGCGGCGGCGGCGGCGCGGCAGCGAGTTGTGGATCCTGACAGTGCCCATCCTTCAGGACGAACCCGTCGTTGCACAGGCATTTTTTGTCCGCCGCCGACCACTGGCCGTTTGCCGAACACATCTGGGCCAACTTGACGCATTTGTCGCCGGAGCGCCCGTAACCTTCAAGAACGCAGATACATTTTCGCAGGCCTTGCGAATAGGTCCAGGGATGTGCGCATTTCGGCTTGGTTACACGTTTGCGCCTGTAGGTGCGCTTTCGCTTTCTATAAACCCGAGGGGCGCGATATTGCCGAGGCGCATTATAATAGGGAACAAAGAACTGGGCGGGCGTGGCCGCCGACGGGCCCTTGAAGAGTTTCGATCCGGCCGGCAGCGTCAGAGCAAATCCCGGCAGCGCCATGACGCAGACGAGCGCAAGCGCCACCAAGCCCAACGCCAGCACCCTGCCAAATCGGCCACGGGCAGATACGCCCTTCATCGTGGCCTCCTCCCTACGCGAAACAACTACCCCTACACTCGGGAACCATACCCGCGGCGCGACCTCCGGCGAGATTCAACCGGACAGAAGGCCGCGGACGGTTCGATGATAACGCAACGCATCGGCTAACCGAAACCACAATTCTTCCCCTGGCGTTAATTCCGCGTCGGAAAGTAAACGCTCTCGTCCCGGCGTTCTCGAAAGACCCGCCTCTCCTGATCCTCGTCCTAGTCGACCTTGAACTTGATGGCGGTGCGCGCCAAGATTAAGGTCGCCGTGGTTTCCTCAACCTTTGCCGCGGTTTTTTCGGCCTTGTCGTTCTGCTTCTCCTTGGCGCCGTAATCGGTTGCGGACTTGCCGTCGTCCTTTGCCTTTACGCCGTAATCGGTCGCGGATTTGCCGTCGTCCTTTGCCTTCACGCCGTAATCGTCACTGGCCTTTTCGTCGTCCTTGGCCTTCTGGCCGGCCTCGACTTTCTTGCGTCCGGCGACAATGATTTGCCGCGTGAGGAACTTGCGGTAGTTGCCAAGCGGCGTGAAACCGCGCGTCTTATAGTCGTGCTGGATGCCATCGGCCGTCTGGCCGGTTGCGTTGCATACCGCGATCACCGTTTCGCTACCCTTGTCCTTCAAACGGAAC
>JAJFHO010000229.1 GCA_021775575.1 Hyphomicrobiales bacterium | reverse complement strand
AATGTCAGCCGCCAGGGCGGTGTGACTAGTGACACTTAGGCATTATTTGAACCAGGCCCTCTGCTGGTGTGGCGCCGTGTAGAGCGTTACCCGCTTTTCCGGGAGTGGACGTCTCTCTCGGTTTCGTCATCCCAATTGTCGTAACCATCGCGCCGTTGCGGAAATTTCCGCTCCAGAATACGGCTTGCGACAAGATTGCGGAGCATCTGGGCAGTGCCGCCGCCGATCGTGAACATGCGAGCGTCGCGCACCATTCGCTCAAGCGGCAGGTTGCGTGAATAGCCTGGCGCGCCATGAATCTGGAGTGCGTCGCTAGTGACGCGGATGGCTGTCTCCGATGCAACGATCTTGGCTTGCGCCGCGAACAGTGGATCGGGAAAGCCCCCCTCCGGTGCGCTGGCCGCCGCGCGATGCACCATCAGGCGCGCCGCGTCGAGCCCGGTCGCCATGTCGGCCAGCATCCATTGCAGTCCCTGGAACTCGCAAATGGGGCGTCCGAATTGCCGGCGCTCCTTGGCGTAATCCAAAGCGAGTTCATATGCGCCGGCGGCGATCCCCAGCGCTACGGTCGCCGCGCCGACCCGTTGCCCGTTATAGGCATTCATCAGTCCGGCGAAGCCCCGCCAAATACCTTCCGGCGGGACCACCATCCGGTCCGCGCCCAGCTTTAGATCGTGGAATTCGATTTCGGCTTCGGGAATGCCGCGCAAGCCCATTGTCGGTTCGCGGTCGCCGATGACGAGACCGTCATCCTCGTCGCGCAACGCGATGAAGGCCGCAATGCCCTGATCCTCGCCATCGTCGAAGACACGGGCAAAGATCAAATGCAGGCGTGAAACACCACCGCCGGTGATCCAGTGCTTGGCTCCGTTCAGGACATATCCGTTCCCATGCTTGTCCGCGCGGGTCGTGAGTTCGGTCAGCGCGCTGCCGGCACCGGGCTCGGTCATGCAGATGGCCGGTTTGTCGCCATCGAGAACGAGTTCTGACGCAAGTTTCTTCTGTTCGTCGGTGCCATAGGTGTGGATCGCGCCGATCGCGCCCATATTGGCTTCAACGACAATGCGCGCCGTCACGCCGCATTTTTTTGCCATTTCCTCGATGACGAGAATCGTGTCCAGACACCCGAGACCCTGGCCGCCGAACTTTTCGGGAATTGTCATGCCGACAAACCCTGCCTTGGTCATCTTCTCGACGATATCCCAGGGATATTCTTGGCTTGCGTCCACCTCCGCCGCGCGTTCGGGCAGTTCCGCCTCGGCAAATGCGCGGGCGCGCAATTGAAGTTCCCTTTGTGGTTTGTGCAGTTCATACATATTTTCGGCTCCGGCTTAGGCGCAAAAGAAAAATGGCCGCCCAGGAAGGACGGCCATTCTAAGATCATTTGCGCGGCTTTGCAGCCTAGTAGGTCATGACGGGCGGCAACTTCTTCGCCTGCGCGACCCACTTTTCAACCTGGACGGGACCGGGCAGCTGGCGAACGAGTTTTTTGCGTTTGCTGTTGGCTTCGGCCATGGCCTTGTGAAGATTGGCCGGCTTGCGGTTGCGCAACTCCTTGACCGTATCGACGCCGGCCGCTTCGAGCAGTTCGGAATATTCCTCGCCCACGCCGCGAATACGCATAAGGTCGGCCATGTTCGACCATTTAAGGATGAATTTCTCATCAACCTTGGATTCCGCGGCGAGTTCCTTCCGGCCCTTTTTCGATGCACCGCGATCAAGCAGATGATGTGTCCGCTTTATCCCTACTTTTCGCAGCATCTTCCCATACTTGGGGCCGATGCCCTCGATATCCTCGATCGGGTAACTCATTCCTTCACCTCCTCCTCTTGCTCGCAAGGCGTATTGAAGACTCGCGTGATTTAACGGTTGCAACTGTTTCCGACAAGGACTTTAACGGAGATCATCGGCAACAGCTATCGGACCATTGGTTGGTTGCCGCCCGATGCTGCGGTTGAGGCCGCGCGTAACGGTCCGGGAACAGCTGAAAACCATTAGTGATCTGAGAGGCGAATATGAGCGATGAGGGAACAGTCTTTATCGGCAAGAGTTCCAAGCCGGAGAACTTGCTCCTGAAGCTCGCCAACCGGCACGGTTTGATCACGGGAGCGACAGGCACCGGCAAGACCGTTTCGCTCCAGATCCTGGCGGAAGGATTTGCCGATCACGGCGTGCCCGTTTTTTGCGCCGACGTTAAAGGGGATCTTTCAGGCGTAGCGGAAAAAGGCGTGTCGAAGGATTTCCTCGAGAAGCGTGCCAAGACGATTGATTTCAAAGATTATGGCTACGCCGCCTACCCGACGATTTTCTGGGATCTCTTCGGCGAGCAGGGACATCCGATCCGCACGACCGTCAGCGAGATGGGACCGTTGCTGCTGTCGCGCCTCATGGAATTGAACAACACCCAGGAAGGGGTCCTCAATATCGCGTTCCGGGTTGCTGATGAGGAAGGGCTGCTGCTTCTCGATCTGAAGGATTTGCGGGCGCTGATCGCCAATGTGGCCGAGCGGGCCAAGGAGCTCAGCGCGGTCTATGGCAATGTATCGAAAGCGTCCGTTGGCGCAATCCAGCGTTCCCTGCTCGTACTGGATGAGCAGGGGGGTGAGAATT
>JAJFHO010000228.1 GCA_021775575.1 Hyphomicrobiales bacterium | reverse complement strand
CACATCCGCCCCGTCGAGCTTGCGTCTGAATTGGCTGATCGTCTCCGCAAAGCCGCGATGGGTCAGGTCGACGCCGGTAACGACATCAAAACCAAGCTCCGCGAGCTTGGCGGCGATCGCCTTGGCGTCGTTCTCAGGATTCCTTAGAGGCGTTGCATGCTCGTAAGATCCGTTGCCGATCACCAGCACGACGCGCTTGGCTGCGTGCGCAGGCGTCAGCACGCCCACGATCAGGAGAAGAAAAACGGCAAGTCGTGCAAGGCTTCCCGGCATAAACCCCTCCCAAGGCCGATTCAGGTGGAAGCGCAACAGGCCAATCCTAGATGAATTACTATCGATTCCAAAATGAACCGGAGGTGAACGGCACAAAAGCTGCGCGTCCGCTTTTGGTTCCCCGCCTTCCTGCCTTTGACCGGCATCAATGCGCGCGCCTTGCATTGATGGTAGACGAATTGCTCCCAGTAGAAACGGGAGAAGCGCTCATGGATATGCAACAGGTGCACAATATCGCCAGGAAGCTGATCGAGGCCCATGGCGCGTCGGCCGAGGCGGAAGTTGCCTCGAAACTGCAGGCCGCGGAGGCATCGGGCGACGAGCAGGAAGTCGATAACTGGAAGCGTATCCGCGCCGCCTTGCGCGAACGGAAACCGGCCCACGAAAGCTGACCTTGTTAATTCTCCCCCTCGCCCCCGGACCGGCCGGTTCGTTCCGCCGTCCGGGGGCAACTTTTTCTCCACGATCGCGGGTGGCGCGCACGCGCGGCGGTCGGTAAAACCATGCGCTGGCCCGCTGCTGGGCGGCGCGTCCGATTCTATGAGGGAATTCTCGCCGATGACCGACAAGAAGCCCGTTATTCTCGTCACCCGAAAGCTGCCCGACGCGGTCGAGGCGCGGCTGGCCCGCGACTATGAGGCCCGGCTCAACCCCTATGACACGCTGTTTGAGGCCGACGAGCTGATCAAGCGCGCCGAAGGCGCCGACGCGATCCTGCCCTGTCATACCGAGCATTTCGGCGCCGACGTGTTCGAACGGCTCCCCGACTCGGTGAAAATCATCGCCAACTTCTCCGTCGGCTACGATCATGTCGATACCCAAGCAGCCAAGAAAGCCGGCGTCGTTATCACCAACACGCCCGATGTGCTCTCCGATGCGACGGCGGAAATCGTGATGCTGCTGATGCTCGGCGCGGCGCGGCGCGCGGGCGAAGGCGAAAACCTCGTGCGCACCGCCACCTGGAAAGACTGGAGCCCGGCCTTCATGGTCGGCACCCAGGTGACAGGCAAGACGCTGGGCATCGTCGGGCTGGGGCGCGTCGGCAAAGTCGTGGCGGCGCGCGCGCGCGGCTTCGCCATGACGGTGATCTATCACAATCCGACGCGCCAGCCGGAAGCCGAAGAGGACGGCGCCGTCTATTACGAGAAGCTGGAGGACATGCTGCCGCAGTGCGACTTTCTTTCGCTCAACGCGCCGAACCTGCCTTCAACAAGAGGCATGCTGAACGCGGAGCGTATTGCGCTGCTTTCCGAAGGCGCGATTGTCGTCAATGCGGCGCGCGGCACGCTGGTCGACGACGATGCCCTTATCGCCGGCCTGAAGGCCGGCAAGCCCGCCGCCGCGGGCCTCGATGTCTATAACAACGAGCCGGACATCGACCCGCGCTACAAGGAATTGCCCAACACCTTCCTGCTGCCGCATATCGGTTCCGCCACAGCAGAGACCCGCGATGCCATGGGCTTTCGCGCGCTCGACAATCTGGATGCCTTTTTCGCCGGCAAGGAGCCGGGCGACCGGGTGGCATAAGAGCGGCCAGCTTGCATCGCGCATCCGCGTGAGGGACAGTCGGGCATCGACGAATCTCCGGGGGCGGTGCCATGGCCGAGCAGAGCGTTCCGCTGAAAACACATATTGATCGTCTCTATCATGGACGAAGCAAGCGGGCGCGGCGCTTCCGCTTTGGCCTGCTTGCCTTCGATATCGCATCGATCAGTTTTTTCATCGTCTCCTCGACGCTGTCCGCGGCCTTTTGGATCTATGCGCTCGACTTCCTGATCGGGCTGTTCATCCTGGCCGACCTCTGCACGCGTCTGTGGATCGAGGAAGACCGGAAATATTTCCTCACCCGTTTCACCACATGGGCCGACATCATCGTCATGGTGACGCTGTTCCTGCCTCTCCTGCTGGAGAGTTTCCTGTTCCTGAGGGTGCTGCGCGCGCTGCGGCTGTTGCGCTCCTATCACGTGCTGCGGGATTTGCGCTCCGAATTCGCTTTTTTCCGCCGCAATGAGGAAGTCATTCAGTCGATCGTCAATCTGGCGGTGTTCGTTTTCGTCATTACCGCGCTGGTTTACGTGATGCAGGAGGGCACCAATCCGCAAATCCAGAGCTATCTGGACGCGCTTTACTTCACGATCGCCACGCTGACCACAACCGGTTTCGGAGATATCACGCTCCAAGGCAGTTCCGGTCGCCTCCTTGCGGTTCTGATCATGGTGATCGGGGTTGCGCTTTTCCTGCGCCTTGTTCAAACCATCTTCCGCCCGACCAAGGTGCGGTACAAATGTCCCGATTGCGGTCTGAACAGGCACGACCCGGACGCCGTACACTGCAAGCATTGCGGGCGGCTTCTCGATATAGAAACCGGAGGGGTCTCGCACTAGGGCCAATCGACATCGCATAGCGCGTTGATCACCCGCCCGCCGACGCGTACAAGGCTCCCATGTATCAGGATTACGATGACAGCGGCGGCCCGGCAAATGGGCCGGAGCGTGTCGCCAGATTGCGCGGCAAACTGAAACGGCGCTCTCTCGCCGGTTTTCTGGTGCCGCGCGGCGATGAGCATATGAATGAGTATGTGCCGCCCGGCGCGGAGCGGTTGCGCTGGCTGACGGGCTTCTCCGGCTCGGCCGGCCTTGCGGTTATCCTGGAACGCAAGGCGGCGGTCTTCGTTGACGGGCGTTACACGCTGCAGGTCCGCGATCAGGTGGACATGACGGTTTTCGAAACGCTTCTCGCGCCTGAAAACAAGCCCGGCGACTGGCTGAAAAAGCACCTGAAGAAAGGCGACCGGCTCGGCTACGACCCAAGGCTTCATTCGGTCAATTCCGTGGCCGAGCTGAGAAAGGCCGTCGCGCAAGCGGGCGCCTCGCTCGCGCCGCAGGACGCCAATCCCGTGGACGCCATTTGGGACGATCAACCGCCGCCGCCAGCGGCCCGGGTGACGCCGCAACCGCTCAAATATGCCGGTGAAGGCGCGGCAAAAAAGCTATCGCGTCTCCGGAAGGCTCTGAACAAAAGTCACGTCGGCGCGGCGGTCGTGACAATGCCGGACTCGATCGCCTGGGCCTTCAATATCCGCGGCGGCGATGTTCCCCACACGCCGCTGCCGCTCGCTTTTGCGATTCTCCATGCGGGCGCAAAACCTGAACTCTTCATCGACCCGGCCAAGCTGGGCGCAAGAGTGAAAAAATCTCTTGGCGCCGTCGCCAGACTTCGCAAACCGGACGAATTGGAGAGCCGCCTTGCCGCTCTCGGCAAGAAGAAGATCAAGGTCCGTCTCGACCCTGATACGGGCAACGCCTGGATCGGCGAGATCCTCACGCGCGCCGGAGCGGTCATCGATCGTGGGCCCGACCCTTGTGTCCTGCCCAAAGCGAAGAAGAACGCGGCCGAGATAAAGGGAGCGCGCGAGGCGCATATGCGCGACGGCGGCGCGATGTGCCGGTTTCTCGCCTGGCTCGACCGCGAAGCGCCGTCGGGAAAACTCGACGAGATCGCCGCGGCGCAAAAACTTGAAAGCTTGCGCGCCGACACGGGCAAGCTGAAGGAAATCAGCTTCGACACGATCTCCGGCGCCGGCGCCAACGGCGCCATCGTGCATTACCGCGTCACCCGCTCAACCAATGCGCGGCTGAAACCGGGCTCCCTCTATCTGGTCGATTCGGGCGGGCAATATGCCGACGGCACGACGGACATCACCCGCACTGTCGCCATCGGCAGGCCGGCGCGGGACATGCGCCGCCATTTCACGCTGGTGCTGAAAGGCCATATCGCGATCGCCACGACCCGCTTTCCCAAGAGCACGCGCGGCGCCGATCTCGACGCCTTCGCCCGCCGGGCCCTGTGGGGGGCCGGTCTCGACTATGACCATGGCACGGGCCATGGCGTCGGCAGCTATCTCTCGGTGCATGAGGGCCCGGCGAATATCTCCAGGCGCGGCGGCGTGCCGCTGGAACCCGGCATGATCCTGTCCAACGAACCGGGCTTCTACCGAGCTGGGAAATATGGCATCCGGATCGAGAATCTGGTTCTGGTCAGCGAGCCTGAAAAACCAACAGGCGGCGAACGGGACATGATGGCATTCGAGACCCTGAGCCTGGCGCCGATAGACCGGCGGCTTGTCGACCCCGCGCTGCTCGACGCGGCGGAACTGGCCTGGCTCAACGCCTATCACGCGCGCGTATTGAAGGAGATCGGGCCGGGGCTGGAGAGCGGCGACAAAGCCTGGCTCAAACGGGCGACCGCCCCTCTTTTGGCGTCATGAGCGGCGTCATGCTCATAACCGGCGGCGGGCGCGGCATCGGCGCGGCGACAGCGCGGTTGGCGGCGGAACATGGCTATGGCGTGTGCGTCAATTACGTCTCGAACCGCGAGCCGGCCGAGCGCGTCGTCAAGGACATCGAGGACGCCGGCGGAAAGGCGCTCGCCGTTCAGGCCAATGTCGCCGACGCGAATGACGTGGAGCGCCTGTTCCACATCTGCGATCTGGAATTGGGCACGCTTGGTGTGCTCGTCAACAATGCCGGTATCCTGGAGAAGCAGGCGCGGTTTGAAGACATCTCCGCGGAGCGCATCGACCGGGTGTTCGCGGTCAATGTCCGCGGGGCCTTTTTGTGTGCGCGCGAAGCGGTGCGGCGGCTTTCCACCAAACATGGCGGCGCGGGCGGAGCCATCGTCAATGTCTCTTCCATCGCCTCGCGCCTCGGATCCCCGAACGAATATATCGACTATGCGGCATCCAAGGGCGCCATCGACACCATGACCATCGGTCTGGCGGCGGAGGTCGCGGGCGAAGGTATAAGGGTCAATGCGGTGCGCCCCGGTATCATCGAAACCGGGATACATGCCTCGGGCGGAGAACCGAGCCGCGTCGGGCGCATCGGGCCGTCGATGCCCTTGGGCCGAGGCGGCACGGCGGACGAAGTCGCGGAGGCCATTCTCTGGCTGGCTTCGGACAAGTCTTCCTATTCGACGGGGATATTCATCGATGTGGGTGGAGGGCGGTAGCTACCCCTCCCCGACCAGCGCAAACCACTCATCCTCGCTCAAGACCGTTACGCCCAGCGCTTCCGCCTTCTTCAGTTTTGAGCCCGCGGCCTCGCCGGCGACCACATAGTCGGTCTTCGATGACACCGAACCCGCCACCTTGGCGCCGAGCCGTTCGGCCATCACCTTGGCTTCGGAACGCGACAGCCGCTCCATCGTGCCGGTGAAGACCACCGTCTTGCCGGTGACGGATGACGCGGTTTCCTCGACTTCGAAGGGCTCCGGCGTCACCTGTTCGAGCAGCGCGTCGAGCACTTGCGCGTTGTGGCCTTCAGCAAAGAATTCGACAATTGCCACCGCGACCGCCTCGCCAATGCCGTCGATATTATTGAGCTCCTCATATTCGGAAGCTTCAGGGTCGCCCGCCGCAATCATGGCTGCGCGCAGGCTGCCGATGCCGTCATAGCTCCTGGCCAGCAGCCGCGCCGTCGTCGCGCCAATATGGCGGATGCCAAGCGCATAAATAAACCGGTCGAGGGAAATGGAACGCCGTTCGTTGATCGCGTTGAAAAGATTGGCGACGGACTGTTCGCCCCAACCCTCCTTCTCCTGCAAGGGCTTGTCGGTGCGGGCGTTGCGCGCTTCCAGCGTGAAGATGTCGGCGGGCGTCATCACCCGGCCCTCTTCGTAGAAGGCTTCGATCTGCTTGGTGCCGAGCCCCTCGATATCGAAGGCGTTGCGCGCGACGAAATGCTTCAGCCGCTCCACCGCCTGCGCCGGGCAAATCAGCCCGCCGGTGCAGCGGCGCACAACGTCTTCCTTGCCGGTTTTCGGATTAACCTCGCGCACCGCATGGCTGCCACAGGCCGGGCATATTTTCGGAAACTCGAACGGTTTCAAGCTCTTATCGCGCTTCCCCTCGATCACACCGAGAACTTGCGGGATGACGTCGCCGGCGCGCTGGATGGTGACCATGTCGCCGATACGAACGTCCTTGCGCGCGATTTCATCTTCGTTATGCAGCGACGCATTGCGGACCACCACGCCGCCGACAGTGACGGGTTCGAGCTTGGCGACGGGGGTCAGCGCGCCGGTGCGCCCGACTTGAATCTCGATATCCTTGAGGATCGTCGTCGCCTGTTCGGCCGGGAATTTATAGGCAATCGCCCAGCGCGGCGCGCGCGAGACAAAGCCGAGCCGGTCCTGCAAATCGAGCCGGTCGACCTTGTAGACGACACCGTCGATATCGTAGCCGAGCGCGGCGCGGCGCACCTCGATATCGCTATGGACGGCGAGCATTTCCTGCACACTGGCGCAAGCACGCATCAACGGATTGACCGGAAAGCCCCAGCGCGCCAGCGCCTCGACCATGCCCGACTGGGTGTCCGCGGGCAGTGCGCTGGCGTCGCCCCAGGCATAGGCGAAAAAATGCAGCGGCCGGCTGGCCGTTATGTCCGGGTTGAGCTGGCGCAGCGAGCCGGCGGCCGTGTTGCGCGGATTGACGTAGGTCTGAAGGCCGTCGCGCTCCTGGCGTTGGTTGAGCGCGGCGAAGTCGGCATGGGTCATATAGATCTCGCCGCGCACCTCGAACAGGTCCGGAAAATCCGCGGCCCTCACCTGCTTGGGAATGTCGGCGATTGTGCGCACATTGGCGGTGACATTCTCCCCCGTCGTCCCGTCGCCGCGCGTGGCGCCCAGAACCAGGGCGCCTTTCTTGTAACGCAGCGAAATGGACAGCCCGTCGATCTTGGGCTCCGCGGTAAATGCCGCGCCGTCGGCCTCGCCGCGCTTGAAGAAGCGGCGCACCCGCTCGACGAAATCGCTTACGTCGTCTTCCTTGAAGGCATTGCCGAGCGAGAGCATCGCGACGCCATGCGTTACCTTGTCGAAGGTCGCGTCCGGCGCCGCGCCGACGCGTCCGCTTGGACTGTCCGACCGGATGAGCGCCGGGAACAGCGTTTCGATCGCCTCGTTCCGCAACCGCAATTCGTCATAGTCTGCATCGCTGATTTCAGGCTGGTCCTGCCTGTAATAGAGCGCATCGTGACGGCTGATTTCCTTGGCCAGCCGCTCAAGTTCGGCCCGCGCCTGTTCTTCCGTCAGATTCTCGGGGACAACCGCCTCCGCTCCGCTCACGCCTGCCCCCCCATGAGCCGCTCGGCCGCCGCACGAGCCTCGTCCGTCACGGTCTGGCCGGCAAGCATACGCGCGATCTCCTCGCGCCGGTCGGCCTCATCCAGAGGCGACACACGCGTCGCGACGGCGTCGTCACCGCCGCCCTCGATCGTCTCCTTGGATATGCGCAGATGGCCTTGCGCGTGCGCCGCAACCTGGGGCGCATGGGTCACGGCGACGACCTGAAGGTTCAAGGCAAGGCGCGCCAGCCTTTCGCCGATCGCCGCCGCCGTCGCGCCACCGACGCCGGTATCGATTTCATCGAAAATGAGTGTCGGCGCGCTGCCCCGCGCCGCCAGCACGACTTTCAGCGCCAAAAGAAAACGCGCCAGCTCACCGCCCGAAGCGAGCTTCATCATCGGTCCGGCGGAGGTGCCGGGGTTGGTTTGCACCCAGAACGCAACCCGATCGAGCCCCGCAGGCCCGCCCTCTTGCGGATCGCAGGTTTCTATGTTGGTGACGAAGCGCGCTTTCTCCAGCTTGAGCGGCGCAAGCTCCGCCATCACTTCCTCATCGAGCCGCAGGGCGGCGGCGCGGCGCTTCTCGCTCAAGGCCATGGCGTTCGCGCGATAGGCCTCACCGGCTGCTTCGGCCGCCTTGCGCAATCCAGCCAGTCTCCGCTCATCGGCGTCGAGCGCATCGAGTTCCGCTTCGAACTTGCCGATCAGGCCGGCAAGATCCGCGACCGGGACCTGATGTTTGCGCGCCAGCGCCCGGAGCGAGAACAGCCTCTCTTCAGCCTGCTCCAGCTCGTCAGCGGAAAATTCGGTTCCCGCGATCGCCCGGTCGAGCTGCTCGCGCGCCTCATTCATTTCAATCAGGACCCGTTCGAGCGACTTGGTGACGCTCTCCAACAGCTTGCCGGCCTCGCCGGGATGGCGCTCCAGCTTGCGCAGCGCCGCGCTCAGCCGGGCATGCATGGTTCCCTCGCCCTGCAACGCGGACCGGGCCTCCGCAAGATCGTCGGAAATCTTTTCCGCGTGCATCATCAGCTGACGGCGTTGCGTGAGAGCCTCCTCCTCGTCTTGCTTCGGGTCGGCTGACCTCAGCTCCTCGAGCGCGTGGGTGAGATAGTCGGCATTTTCGCGCACCTTCGCGATATGCGCCATATGCTCCGACAGAGCGGTTTGCGCGTCATTCCAGTCCTGATAGTCCCGCGCCAGCCGCGTGGCGGCCTTCGACAGGCCGGCAAAGGCGTCAAGCAACTTGCGGTGGGTTGCCGGATCGGTCATCGCCCGGTCGTCATGCTGGCCGTGAATCTCAACCAGGGCCTCACCGACGCGGCGCAAAAGTTGTACTGACACCGCTTCGTCATTGATGAAGGCCCGGCTGCGCCCGTCCGACGACTGGACGCGGCGGAGAATTAGATGCTCGCCGGCGTCCACCCCGCCCTCTTCCAGCACGGCCAGGGCGGGATGCCCGGCGGCAAGGTCGAAAATGGCTGTTACCTGGCCCTGCTCCTTGCCCTGACGCACGAGGGACGCGTCGCCGCGCGCGCCGAGCGCGAGCGAGAAAGCATCGAGCAGGATTGATTTTCCGGCCCCCGTCTCGCCGGTCATGACGCAGAGGCCTTCGGCGAATTCAAGATCCAGCCGGTCGATAAGAACGATTTCGCGAATGGAAAGAGCCGTCAGCATGTCGCGCTTTCCACCCGGGATATTTTGATATTTACCCCGGCGTGATCTTTCTGACTGCGCGGCTGATCCATGAACCGGTGTCCTCTCGCGGCTCCAGGCCATCCGACTTCAGAAGTGTATATGCGTGCTGGTACCACTGGCTGTCTGGAAAATTGTGACCGAGTACAGCGGCCGCTGTTTGCGCCTCGCCTTTTACACCAAGCGCCATATAGGCTTCCGCCACGCGCATCAAGGCCTCTTCGACATGCGCGGTCGTCTGATAGGTCGTAATGACAACGCGGAAGCGATTGACCGCGGAGAGATAGTTGTGCCTGTTCAGATAGTAGCGGCCCACTTCCATTTCATGGGCGGCAAGAATGTCACGTGTGATTTTTATCCGGTTTCGCGCCTGCGGAGTGAAGCGTGAATTGGGATAACGGCGCACCAGAGTTTCAAGCGCCGCCAACGCCCGCTTGGTGTTGGACTGATCGCGCGCGGGGTCGGTGATCCGATCGTAACGGGCGTTTGCAATTATATGGTAGGCCAGCGCCGTTTCCTGTGTCCCGGGATGCAGCGTTGCATAGCGGTTGGCGGCCAGAATGGCTTCATCGTGATTGCCTGCCTTATAGTGCGCGAAGGCGCCCATGACGATAGCCCGCCTCGCGTAGGGCGAATAGGGGTGATCCCGGTCGATATTCTCGAAGGTCGCGGCCGCATCACGATATTTCCCCGCATTCAACAATGCGTCGGCCTGGCCATACAGGGTTTCAGGCGGCGCGGGATCGCCAACCCGGGTATCCGCGCTTGATGAAAAGGCGCCGCAGCCCGCAAGCAGCAGGATGCCGGCCATTACGGCAAGGCCCGGGATCAATTTTGCGAGAAATTCCCTCAACGCCCTATTCCAAATCCATTCGGGGCCGAATCCAGAATCGCCATCGCGACCTGGTGCACAATCCATCTGTCGTTAAGCCAGTCCGGCCGTCCAGCCGCCTGCCTATCTCTTTCTTAGCGCAAAGGCGAACAGCGTGTCAGCATTGGAACATGCTGATTGTGGTAATTCTTTGCCCGAAGATTAATGTTCGTCAGGTCCCTGGCCAAACGGGTGGCCAAGCGCATCCGGGCCGCATGGAAAGGCAACATCCTGCCGGTGGAGTCGGTGAGCCGATATCCGGACGGTTCAGCTGCGATCGGCCGCGTAGTTGGCAACGGCAATCGCCATCCCGCTTTCGACATGCCGCCTGTCGCGACGGCCGCGCGGCGCATCGACATAATCCCAGGCATCCGCATCGGCGAACAGGGCCTTGAGAACGAGCGAGTTCAGGCGATGTCCGCCACGCCGCGAGCGGTAGGCTCCAAGCAGCGGAGCCCCGGCGAGAGCCAGATCACCCACCGCATCCAGGGCCTTGTGGCGCACGAATTCGTCCGCAAAGCGCAGGCCTTCCTGATTGATCACCCGATCCTCGCCGATAGCGACCGTATTCTCCAGCGAAGCGCCCAGCGCCAGACCCGCGGCCCACAGCCCTTCCACATCCTTCATGAAACCGAAGGTACGGGCGCGGGATAACTCCTCGCGGAAACTTCCAGGATTGATTTCGAGTTCGATTCTCTGCCGGCCGATCATCGGCGTATCGAAATCGATCTCCACGTCCAAATGAAAACCGTTATAGGGCGACAACTCGCCCATTGCCTGGCCGTCTTCGACCCGGATCGTCTTGAGAACCTTGATGAACCGGCGCGGCGCGTCGAGTTCGATTGTCCCCGCCTCGTCGAGCGCATCGACGAACGGCCGCGAACTGCCGTCCATGATCGGAACTTCGCCGCTGTCGATTTCGATGAGCACATTGTCGACACTGAGACCGCGCAGCGCGGCAAGCAGATGTTCAACGGTTGCAACCGCGGCGCCGTTGCCGTCGCTCAATACGGTGCAGAGCGTCACATTGGAAATCGCTCTATAACTGGCGGGAATTTCAACGCCGCTGTCATTGTAATTGGGAAGAATGAAAAGGATACCCGTTCCAGCCTCGGCTGGAGAGAGTGTTATGGAAACCGGCGCACCTGTGTGAACCCCCGTCCCCGTCAGCTCGATCTCGCTCGCGAGAGTCGTCTGCAACGCCCCGACAAAACGTTTCATAACAAGCGCCGTCCTAACAGTTGCCGTGAACAGTCAGGACGAAAATCCCGTAGCCCCCCGGCTTGTCAATCACCGCCCCCGACACATAACTGCAAACCAAACTCACGACAGACTTGCTATGACCGGCTTATCCTACCGTTTACTGTCTGACCCGTGACCCGTTCGTGCCATGGACAACACATTGCAGAAGATAGCGTGTGATTCTGTATTACGACAAATCACGGATGTTTACAGTCTGTTACGGATTTTCCCGCCTGTTTCGAACTTCGCCTCCTTGCCTGTCACGCCTTACCCGGCATTCCTAGTTGGCCTGCCGCCGGAGAAATGCCGGAATTTCGAGATTTTCGTCTTCCTGCTGAATTGAAACGGACTTCGAGCCCTGCTTGGGCGTTCCCGCCTCGCGCGCCAGACGCGTTTTGGTGACCTTCGGGCGCGTGCCGGCGGCGGGCGCGCCTTTCGACACCGACGCCTCGGCCTTTGCAGGCTTCATGCCTCGTGGCTGGGGCGCCCGCTTTACGGGCTTCTCCAGGTCCGGTTCGTGGTCTCTGGTTATGGCGACCTTTTCCGCCCGTCGGCCAACACCGGTCAGACGCTCAAAGAAGCCGAGCTTCTTTTTCTGCGCCCTTATACCGGTCTCCTCTGGCTTTTCCTTGCCGGAGCCGGCCTTCAATGCGGCCTGCGCGACTTGCGGAAAGTCCTCTACCTTGGGCATGCGGCGCGGCTCCTTGCGGGCCAGTGAAGGCGGTTGCGGCACGAAGGACGGCTTGGCCTCGGGAGCAGCTTTCTTGACCCTGCTCTCGCCGGCGGGCCGGGCCGGGTTCTGCGGCTGCGGAGCGCGTTTTTCGATTGTTACCTCGGCAGGTCCCTTCCATTCGGGAGCCGGGCCGGGCGCCTTGGTCTGGAGCGCGGCAGGTTTGGTGTCCGCCGTCGGCTTGGCGGATATTTCAGACGCCGGACTTTTCAGCGATGCTATGCGTGCCGTAAGGCCTGCCACATCCTGTTTCGCATCCGGTTGATCGGCCACGGCTTCGGCCTTTTCCGTGTCGAGCCCGGTCGCGACGACCGAAACCCGGATCTGGCCATCGAGGCTTTCGTCAAAAGTGGCTCCAAGAATGATATTGGCCTTGCGGTCCACCTCTTCGCGGATTCGGCTGGCCGCTTCGTCGACCTCATAAAGCGTCAGATCGTTGCCGCCGGTGATCGAGATCAGCAAACCGCTCGCGCCCTGCATCGACACGTCGTCGAGCAGCGGGTTCGATATGGCGGCCTCGGCGGCCTCGACAGCACGTTTGTCGCCGGAGGCTTCGCCTGTCCCCATCATCGCCTTGCCCATGCCCTGCATGACCGCCTTGACGTCGGCGAAGTCGAGATTGATCAATCCTTCCTTGACCATCAGATCGGTGATGCAGGCAACGCCTGAATGCAACACCTGGTCGGCGAGTGCGAAGGCGTCGGCGAATGTCGTTTTCTCGGTTGCGACCCGAAACAGATTCTGGTTCGGGATGATCAGCAGCGTGTCGACATATTTCGCCAGCTCCTTGATACCGGCGTCGGCGGTGATCATGCGGCGCTCACCCTCGAACTGGAACGGCTTGGTTACAACACCGACAGTGAGGATTTTTTCGTCATATGACGCCTTGGCGATCACCGGCGCCGCGCCGGTTCCCGTGCCGCCGCCCATGCCGGCGGTAATAAAGGCCATATGCGATCCGGTCAGCTGCGACTTGATCTCAGCCATCGCCTCGTCGGCGGCAGCCGCACCAATCTCCGGTTTGGAACCCGCGCCCAGCCCTTCCGTAATCGCCGTACCCATCTGGATCCGGCGTTCCGCCCGCGACATTGCCAGCGCCTGCGCATCCGTATTCGCAACCACGAATTCGACGCCCTCCAGGCCCGAAGTGATCATATTGTTAACGGCGTTGCCGCCGGCACCACCAACACCGAACACGGTAATCCGGGGCTTGAGTTCCTTTACGTCGGGTATTTTCAGATTGATGCTCATGGCAATTTCGCTTTCTCCGGTTCCCGCAGCTCTTCGGTCTGATGTTCGATTTCCTGACGCCCGGGGCGGTAACTGGCCCCTTGCGCCCACATTGGCTGATCGGCTTCTTTAAAAACTCTCCTTGATCCACTGGCTCACACGGGCGAGGTAACCGGTACCGGTTCCCAGATATTGCCCCCGTGCTTGCGGCACGATTTCTCCGGTCTCGCGCTGAGAAAAAACAAGCAGCCCCACGCCCGCGGCGAATACAGGGCCGACACCGCGTTCAGGCAGGCCCGGCAGATTGCACGGACGGCCCAGCCGCACCGCCTTCGACAGCACCCGCCCGGCATATTCGCGCAACCCCGTCAATTGCGATCCGCCGCCGGTCAGGACCACGTGGCTCCCGGCCATATCGGCGAGTCCGGCCGCGTCGAGGCGCTCACGCACAAGCTCCAGAATCTCCTCGATCCGCGGCTGGACAAGCTGTGCGACATGCGCCTTCGTCACCTTGTTCGATTGCGGTGCGTCATTTTCGCCGACGATCGGAAAATCGACCATCTCGCGCTCATCGGAGGCAGCGGCGAAGGCACTGCCGTAAAGCGTCTTGATCCTCTCCGCCTCCTGCAACGGGGTGGAAAGCGATCGCGCAAGATCGATCGTCACATGGTTGCCGCCAATCGCGATGGCATCGGAAAATACAAAATTTCCATCTGAAAACACCGACACGCCGGTCGTGCCCGCGCCCAAGTCGATGCAGGTCACGCCGAGCTTCGTCTCATCGTCGACAATAGACGCGAGCCCGCTGGCGTAGGGCGCGGCGGCGAGGTTGACGACCGAAAGGTGGCAGCGTTCCACGCACAGGATCAGATTCTTCAACGGCGCGTCATCAACCGCGACGGCGTGAATATCGAGGCTCAGCCGGTCTGCGATCATCCCGCGCGGGTCATTGATCGCCGTATCGCCGTCGAGACGGTATCCGGTTGAAATACAGTGCAGAACCGCCTGCCCGTCTCGCGCCGCATAATCCCTGCCCGCGGCCGCCACACGGTCGATATCGTTCGCGCTCACCTCTTCGCTGGTGATTGCAACGCTTGCCGAGAAATTGTCGCTCTTCAGCCGCCCGCAGGAAACCGACAGGATCACATCGTCGATCGTGACGCCGGCTGAGCGTTCAGCCTGATCGACAGCGGCTCGGATTGAGCGTTCCGCGGCGTCCATGTTGATGACCGTGCCGCTCTTGATACCCTCCGAGCGCTTATGACCGAAGCCGACAACCCGCAACTGCACGGGCTCGCCCTTCCCGACAAGCCAGTCGGGCGCCGGGTCCGCGCGCGCGATCAGGCAGCAGATCTTGCTGGTGCCGATGTCAAGCACGCTGACCAGGCGGTGCCGCTTGACGTTATGTCCATTCTGTCGGGTCATTGACTTGGCTGTTTCTCCCACGCGTCAGGTGTCGCGCCCCGATGACTGTTTGGCAGGTCGTTTACGCTTGAAGGCAGCATCTCGTTTCGCGGCGGCGTCCTTCGACAATCTGATTGTGATGCGGTCTGGAATACGCAGATCGACGGCCGCGATATCGCTCGACAACAGACCGTGATCCCGGTCGAGCTGATTTATCTTGCCGATTGCGTATGCAACATTCTCTTCCGGGAGCCGGATTTCGACGCCATTGTCCAATTTCAGGTTCCAGCGCCGCTCCGCGACGCGGACAGCGGCGCGAACCCGCCCTTTCAGACCGGGTTTGTCGGACAGCAGATCGAACAGGTTTCTGGCCGCGGCGCCGGCGCCGGCGCCGACGACCAGCGGAAGACCGGGATATTCGCTCGCTCCCGCCGGCGCAATCACGACGCCAGAGGAGTCCACAAGATGGGTTTCACCGTTGCGCTGCCAGATCGCGAAGGGGGCGCGTTCGACGATGACGATATGCAGGCGCGACGGCAGCAGGCGCATCACCTGCGCGTGGCGGACCCAGGGTAACGTCTGCAGCCTGCCCTGCGCTGCCGCGGTATCAAAAGACAACATCGACTGGCGCGAGCGCAAGCCCAGCGCCTTGACCAATTCCTGATCGCTGGTCCGGTTTTGCCCCTCGATGGTCAGCCGCTCGATCGCAAAGCCCGCGCGCACGACCATGCTCTTGGTCTGGCCCGACATAAAGCTCGCCGAGCGCTGCACATAACCGCCAACGGCAAACCCGTAGACCGCCGTACCGGCAAGGAACAGAATGGCCGCGATGCCCGCGCGTCCGCGCAGCCGCAGACGCGACAGCGTTCGACCGCGCGCGCGCGCGCCGATCTTCCGCGACGTCCCGCGCCAGCTGCCGGTTGTCCGGAGCAGCAAGCCAGAACCCGAAGCGGCGCCGCGGCGACCGGTTCTTCCCGAGAAGATACCGCCGCGCCACCGTTTCTTGTTGCCTGTCTTTCTGCCTAACTTGCCGCCTAGCGGTTGCAAGAAGCGTCCTCCACGATCCAGCGGATCAGTTCACCAAATGACCACCCGGCATGGGCTGCAATCTCCGGCACGAGCGACGTCGCGGTCATGCCGGGCTGCGTGTTTACCTCAAGGCAAACCAGCGCGCCGTCAACGGATTCGACATCAAACCGGAAGTCGGTCCGGCTAACGCCGCGACAGCCCAAAGCCTTGTGAGCCTTCAGAGACAGCTTCTGAATTAATTGGTAAACATTTGGTGAAATTTCCGCCGGAAGGACGTGTTTTGATCCTCCATGAGCGTATTTTGCCTCATAGTCGTAAAATGCGAGGCCTTCGGCAGGAACAATGTCGGTTACGCCGAGCGCTTCATCGCCCATGACGGCGCAAGTCAGTTCCTTTCCCGGTATAAAGCGCTCGACCATGATTTGATCGTCGAGCGCCCAGTCAGACGCGGTGAGTTCCTGGGGCGGATGCCGCTGATCCTCACGCACGATATAGATGCCGACGCTGGATCCTTCCGCCACCGGTTTGATGACGTAGGGCGGATCCATGACGTGGCTTTTCGCCGCCACCATGCGGGAGACGATCTTATGTTCCGCGACTGGCACGCCGACCGCTTCGAGCGCGGTCTTCGCCTGCGCCTTGTCCATCGCCAGGGCGGAGGCAAGCACGCCTGAATGGGTGTAGGGAATCTGCAGCGTCTCGAGCAGGCCCTGGACGCAGCCATCCTCGCCCCAGCGGCCATGCAGCGCATTGAAGCAGACATCGGGTTTGATCTCGTGGAGTTTCACCGCCAGGTCCACGTCCACATCGACGCGGGTTACGCGGTAACCCTCTCCTTCAAGCGCATCCGCACAGGCGGCGCCGGAATTCAGGCTCACCTCGCGTTCGGCCGACAGGCCACCGAGAAGAACCGCCACATGATCGAATTTCCCCGTCACAGCTCTTCCCCTATCCCCTATTGTGCGCGGCGACGCCAAGCCGGCGGATTTCCCATTCGAGCGCGATCCCGCTGCTTTCCTTTACCCGTCCGCGAACTGTTTTGCCAAGTTCTTCCAGGTCGGCGGCGGTTGCATTTCCCTCGTTGATGAGAAAGTTGCAGTGTTTTTCGGAAACCCTGGCGCCACCGATCTGTAACCCGCGGCAGCCGGCGGCGTCGATCAGTTTCCATGCGCTTTCGCCGGGTGGATTCTTGAAAGTGCTGCCGCCGGTGCGCGCCTTGACCGGCTGCGCCTGCTCCCGGTATTCGGCCACCGCATCCATTTCCGCCAGAATTTGCGCCTTCTCGCCTGCCGCGCCCTGAAACAGGGCTTGCGTGAAGATGAGATCGGGCGGCGCGCCGCAGTGGCGGTAGCTGTAATTCATGTCGCCGACGGAAAGGACGCTCACGCTGCCCGAACGGTCCACCGCGCGCGCTTCGACCAGCACGTTCCTGGTCTCATTCCCATGCGCGCCCGCATTCATGCGCAAGGCGCCACCGACGCAGCCCGGTATGCCGCGATAAAAGGATAGCCCCGAAATGCCGGCGTCGGCGGCCGCCCGCGCGACTTTCACATCCGGAACGGCGGTCCCGGCGCGGATACGATATCCCTGTTGCGCCTCCACCTGTCCGAAGCCGCGCCCCAAGCGGATGACGACGCCGGCAATTCCGCCATCGCGCACCAGCAGATTGGAACCCAGGCCGATGGTGGTGACCGGCATGTCGTCGGGGCAGCGTTTGAGGAAATAGGCCAGATCGGCTTCGTCGGCTGGTGTGAACAAAAGCTCAGCCGGACCGCCAACCCGGAACCAGGTAATGTCGGATAGTGGTGTATTGGCCTTGAGCCGGCCCCGCAATTCGGGCAGCGACCGCGCGAGGCTGACGCTGAGATCGGCGAAATTCACGTTTTCCGCCCCGGCGTTCGATCAAGCTGACCCAGCCGCTCGGGCAAGGCGTGAGCCCATTCGGTTATGGTGCCGGCGCCCAGTCCGATCACCAGATCGCCGGGCGCAGCTACCCCGGCGACGACCGCCGCCAGCGCATCGGCGCCGTCTTCGGTGGGCAGGACGGTTTCGAGCCCCTGACGCTTCAACCCCTCGATCAGGGCATCCCGGCCGATGCCCTCGATCGGTTGTTCTCCGGCGGAATAGACCGGCGTCACGATGACCGTATCGGCGTCGGAAAAGCAGGTGCAAAAATCGCCGAACAAATTCTTCAGCCGGGTGTAGCGATGCGGCTGCACGATGGCGACAACATTGCCCGACGTGGCGCTGCGCGCGGCCTTGAGCACGGCGGCGATCTCGACCGGGTGATGGGCATAATCATCGAATATGCGCACGCCCTTCCACTCGCCGGTCGGGGTGAAGCGGCGTCCGACACCACCGAAATTTCCCAGCGATGCACGGATGCGGTCGTCGGCAATCCCGATTTCCGCCGCCACCGCCAAAGCGGCGAGCGCATTCAGCGCGTTATAGCGGCCCGGAACAGGAAGCGTCAGCCCTTCCAGCACCCGCGCGCCGCCGGGCGCCTTGCCGGAAAGCCGTGCGTCGAATACAGACTTTCCCTCCTCCACGCGGTAATTGTCCAGCCGCACGTCGGCGTCATCGGCAACACCATAGGTCAGCAACCGCTTTCCGGTCTGCTCCCGCCGGATCGCTGCGATCATTTCCCGCACGATCGGGTGGTCGAGCCCGGCGACGACGAGACCGTAAAAGGGAACATTGTCGAAAAATGTCTTGAATGCGCCGTGCAGCGCTTCGAGCGTATGCCAATAGTCCATATGTTCGGGATCGATATTGGTCACGACCCCGATCCGCGTCGGCAGTTCGATGAAGGTGCCATCGGATTCATCCGCCTCCACCACCATCCATTCGCCCTGGCCGATGCGCGCATTGGATTGCCAACTCTGGATGATGCCGCCACTGATAACCGTCGGGTCGACGCCGGCGGTTTCCAGCAATTCCGCGATCAGCGACGTGGTCGTTGTCTTGCCATGAGTGCCGGTGACCGAAACGGTTGAGCATTCCCGCATCAATTCGGCCAGCATCGCGGCGCGGCGAATGACCGGAATGCCTTTCTGCCTGGCGGCGTCGAACTCCGGATTGCCGTCTTTGACCGCGCTGGAGAGCACAACGAATTCGGCGCCGTCGATATTGGCGGCGGAATGGCCGACAAAACACCCGATCCCTTTCGCTCTAAGGCGTTTCACATTGGCGCTTTCCTTCAGATCGCTGCCGCGCACCTCATAGCCGCGGTCATGCATGACCTCGGCAATGGCGCTCATGCCGATGCCGCCGATGCCGACAATATGAAACGGCCCGATATCGCGGGGCATGCGCATAGGCTCTATTCCTCCGGTCAATGCTCGCGGCGTGCGAGTTTCTCGACTTCGTCAGCCAGCAGACTTACGGCGGACGGTTTACCACAGGCTTGCGCCGCTTGCGCCGCTTCCGAAAGCCGGCCGGGGTGCGTCATCAGGCGTTCGATTTCCGCAGAGAGTTTCTCCGGAGAAAGTTCGCGCTCGGGCAGGCACCAGGCGCCCCCCGCCTCCTGCAGACGTGTTGCATTTTCAAGCTGATCATTGTCAAGGGCGTGCGAAAAAGGAATGAGAATGGCCGGCCGGCCGAGAACCGCCAATTCGGCCACCGTCGACGCCCCGGCGCGGGCGACAACGAGATGAGCCGAGGCAAGGCGTTGAGGCAGGTCGGAAAAAAAGGTCTCGAGCTCAGCGGCGATGCCGGCTTTGCGATAGGCGGTGCGTACGCGCTCCAGATCTTCCGCGCGGCACTGCTGCACAACGCTCAGCCGGCTCCTCAGCGCCTCCGGCAAAAGGCGCAGCGCCGGCGGCACCGTCTCGGAGAAATAACGCGCGCCCTGGCTGCCGCCAAAGACGACGAGTTCGAACATACCGTTCCCGGCCGGCGCCCGGTATGGCTCTTGCGCCGCTGATATTACCGTGTCGCGTACGGGATTACCGGTAAAACGCGCTTTCGATTTCGCGGTTTCCGGCACATGCCGCGTCTCCTCAAACGACAACGCGATCACCGCGGCAAGGCGTTGCAGCACCCGGTTTGCGCGTCCCATGACCGCATTCTGCTCATGAACCAAAGCGGGAATTCCGCACAATTTGGCGGCGACAAGCGGGGGGAATGTCGGATAGCCGCCAAAGCCGGCGATCGCCGTGGGCTGCACCCGGCGCAATAAGCGCCGCGCTGTCCAGATGCCGCGCATCAAGGTGACCGCCAACTGTGCCAGGGCGAGCGGCGAGCGTGCGGTCAGCGTCGCCGCCGGCACTCTGTAAATGTCGCGTGCGGGGAACCCGGTTCCATACCGGTCGCCGCGCATATCGGTAATCAGGTCGACCTCCCAGCCGCGGCGCTTGAGCTCCTGGGCCAGCGCCAGGGCGGGGAAAAGATGGCCGCCGGTGCCGCCGGCGGACAGCATGATGCTCGGGCTGCTCACGTCTCCAGCTCCCGCGCGCCGCCGTGCGCCGCAACGTCCTGCCTGGCCCGGGAGCGCGAAGCCTGCGGCCTGCGCCGGGTCAGCCCGAGGGCGAAGCCCATGGCAACCGCCATCGAAAGAAGCGAGGAGCCGCCATAGGACAGGAAGGGAAGCGTCATGCCTTTTGCCGGCAACAATCCCACATTGACCGCCATGTTGATAAGCGCCTGGAACCCGAACAGCATCATCAAGCCGGTGACGCCGTGGCGGATGAAGCCGTCGGTTTCCGGCACCACGCGCAACAGGCCGCGCATGACGACGAAGGCGAACAGAATGGCGATCACCAGGCAGGCAATCAGACCGAACTCCTCCGCAACCACAGCGAACACGAAGTCGGCGTGGGAGTCCGGCAGAAGCTGTTTTACGGTCCCCTCGCCCGGGCCCTTGCCAAACCACCCGCCGCTGGCGAAAGATTCAAGCGCGCGCTCGGTCTGATAGCTGCCTGGTCCTGAAAAATCAAAAAATGTGTCGATCCTTCCCGCCACATGCGGAACCATGAAATAGGCGATGACGATCGCCAGCAGGACCGCGCCGGCCAGCGCCGCCACCCAGACGAGCGGCATGCCGGCCATGAAAAAAAGCCCCCCCCAGACCAGCGTCGCCAGAAAAGCCTGGCCAAAATCGGGTTGCAGGATCAGCAACGCCACGAAAACGGCATAGAGGGAAATGGCGATATGCAGGCTCGGAACATCTTTTCGCTTCTGGCTTTCGGAAAAAAACCAGGCGCTCAGGATGGCGAATGCCGGTTTGACGAATTCCGAGGGCTGCAGCGAAAAACCCCCGAATTTGAGCCACCGCGTGGCACCCTTGGTTTCGGGACCGAAGAAAAGGGTTGCGATCATCAAGGCGATGCCGGCCGCAAACAGGACGAGGCTGACGCGGCGGATCATCCGCGGCTCGAGCAGCGAGCAGAAGAACAGCAGGACAAGCGCTGGAAGAAAGGCCGCCGCATGGCGCTTGAAGAAATGAAAAGTATTATAGTCGAGCCGCTCCGCGACCGACGGACTGGCTGCCAACGACAGAACCAGCCCCCCCGCCATAAGCAGCAATATGGCCGCAAGCATGAGCCGGTCGATGGTGAACCACCAATCGGACAACAGGTTTTTGTCGGCCCTGTTCAGTCTCATGGCGCGCGCTCCCCATGCATCGTAACACCGTCCAGCCGGGCGACCGCTTGTACAAATGCGTCGCCGCGCGCCATGAAACTGCGATACTGGTCGAAGGATGCACAGGCCGGCGACAACAGCACCGCCGGTTCCGCCGCCCCGCTCCGCGTCGCGTCGCGCGCCGCCTGGACGACGGCGTCATCGAGGGTGCCGCTCAGTGTATAGGAGACCTTTCCCTCCAGCGTCTCGGCAAAACCGGCCGCCGCCTCGCCGATCAGATAGGCGTGCGCAATGCGCGGGAACCAGGGTTCCAGGCTCTCGATGCCGCCGGCCTTGGCGAGCCCGCCGGCAATCCAGTAAATATTGTCGAAGCTGGCCAGCGCATGCGCCGCGGCATCGGCATTGGTACCCTTGGAATCATTGACGAACAGCACTTTTCCATGCCTCGCCACTTCCTGCATACGGTGTTCCAGCCCGGGGAAAGTGGCGAAACCCTCGCCGACGGAAGAGGCGTCGAGGCCGAGAGCGCCGGCGATGGCCAGGACGACGGCGGCATTCTGGGCATTATGCGCGCCGCGCAAGGATCGCGCACCCGTCAGGTCGCGCTGCAAGAGCACATGGCCGTCGCGGGTTTGGAACAACATCGCGCCGCGAGCATAGACGCCATTTTCCACCGCAGCTTCGACTGAAATCTGTTCGGTCTTACAGGGGCCCTCGAGCGTCGCCGCGATGGCCCGGCAATACTCGTCGTCGACGCCGATGATGGCAACGCCGTCAGCGCCCAGGCCGGAGAAAATCCGTGCCTTGACGCGTGCGTAATTCTCCAGCGTGCCGTGGCGGTCGAGGTGATCCGGCGCAATATTCAGCAGCGCCGCAATGGTCGCGTCGAGGCCCGGTGTCAGGTCGATCTGATAGGAGGAAAACTCGATGACATAGACCCGGTCGTCGGCAAGCGGCTCCAGATCGAGAATAGGCGTCCCGATATTGCCGCCGAGCGAGACCTTCATGCCCGATGCGCCGAGAACATGAGCGGTGAGTGCCGCAGTGGTCGATTTGCCATTGGTCCCGGTTATCGCAATGACCCGGGAATTCGACGCCCGCGCGGCGCGCTCGCGGAAAAACAGCTCGGTATCGCCAATGATCTCGATGCCGGCTTTTTTCGCCTTTTCGACAGTCCAATGCGGATGCGGGTGCGTCAGCGGCACACCGGGCGCCAGAACAAGCGCGGCGAATTCCCGCCAGTCGGCGCCCTCGAGGTCGCGAAGCGGCACGCCTTTGCCCGCCGCCATTTCACGCGATCCGGGCGTGTCGTCCCAGGCGGCGACAGCGGCGCCCCCCGCCATCAATGCCCGCGCCGAGGCGATACCGCTCAGCCCGAGGCCGAATAATGCGACAGTTTTTCCTTTGAAAACAGTTACAGGAATCATGGTCGGATACTACCGCAGTTTTCCGAAGATTCCGGTCGAGATTGTCCGGAGCACGGCTATGAAAAGCTAGCGCAGTTTCAGGGTCGCCAACCCGACCATCGCCAGCACGATGGCGATGATCCAGAACCGGATGACGATGGTTGGCTCCTTCCACCCTTTCTGCTCGAAATGGTGATGCAGCGGCGCCATTCGGAACACGCGTTTTCCAGTCAGTTTGAAGGACACCACCTGGACGATCACAGATACCGTCTCAAGCACGAACAGGCCGCCGACGATGGCCAGCACGAGCTCATGCTTGATGGCGACAGCGATAGTGCCCAGCGCGCCGCCAAGCGCCAGCGAACCGGTGTCGCCCATGAAGATCGTCGCGGGAGGCGCGTTGAACCACAGGAAACCGAGCCCGGCGCCGACCAGCGCGCCGCAGATGATGGTGAGCTCACCGGCGCCCTGGACAAAATGTATCTGCAGATAATCGGCAAACACCTTGTTGCCGGTGAGGTAGGTGATGAGCCCGAAGGTGGCGGCTGCGATCATGACCGGCACGATCGCCAGGCCATCCAGGCCATCGGTCAGATTGACCGCGTTGCCCGCCCCGACGATGATGAAGCATCCCAGAAGCACGAAAAACGGGCCGAGATCCAGCAGTAGATTCTTGAAGAAGGGGAAAGTCAGCGACGTCGACAAAGGCTCGGTGCCGAGTTTGACCATGACATAGGCGGCAATGGCCGCGGCGACGGCTTCAAGCGTTATCCTGACGCGGCCCGGAAACCCTTTTGTCGAACGTGTGGTGACCTTCAGATAGTCGTCATACAGCCCGATGGCGCCATAGCAGAGCGTCAGCGCCAGCACGACCCACACATAGACATTCGACAGATTGGCCCAGAGCAATGTGGCGACCGAGACCCCCATCAGGATCATCAGCCCGCCCATTGTCGGCGTTCCCTGCTTGCCGACGATATGGCTGACCGGTCCATCGTCTCGGATCGGCTGGCCCCTGCCCTGTTTAACGCGCAGCGCATTGATCAGCGCCGGACCGAACAGGAACACGACGAGCAACGCCGTCATGGTCGCCCCGCCGGCCCGGAACGTGATGTAGCGGAACACGTTAAGCAGCTGGAACTGATCGGCCAGCGTCGTTAGCCAGTGCAGCATTTTCTCTTCACTTTCCCTTAGGGCCTGTAGCCCTTAGCAGTCGCGCCGACCGGATTTACCTGTCAGCCAAGTTGTTTACGTACCGCATCGACCAGCAGCGCCATCCGGCTGCCGAGCGATCCCTTTATCATCACCACATCGCCAGCGCGCACCGTCCCGGCCAGCGCGTCCAGCAACCCTTGCGAGGTCTCGGCGTAGACACCGCGGCGTTCGCCGGGCAGAGCATCGAAGAGCGCGCGCATATGCCGCCCGCAGGCAAAAACAACATCTACACCGGCGTCGTCAACCGGACCGGCAAGATCGGCGTGCAATTCGTCGCTTGAGTCGCCAAGCTCGAGCATGTCGCCGAGGACCACAATGCAGCGCGGGTGAGCAGAGCGCGGCACGGCGCCGAGCGCGGCCAATGCGGCGCGCATCGAGGCCGGGTTGGCGTTGTAACTTTCATCGATGAGCATGACCGGACCGTCGGTTAGCGTGAATACCTCGCGCAAGCCCCGGCCCTTTTGAACCGTGTAGCGCGCAAGCGCGGCGGCTGCCTGTTTCAAATCGCCGCCAACCGCAGTTACCGCGGCAAGCACGGCCAGGGAATTGATAACGAAATGCCGCCCCGGAGCGCCGATACGGTATTTGATCGCTTCGCCCCCGAACCGCGCCCAAACGGTTGAGCCCTCAGCGCTTCCCTGTATTTCGACAAGCTGCGCGTCGGCTTCATCATGGGCGCCGAAAGCGATGACGCGGCCCGCGCCGGCCTCGCGTGCGCGCCGCGCCAACAGACCGAAATGCGGATTGTCCCGGTTGATAATCGCGGTTCCTCCGCTCTCCAGACCGGTGAATATCTCCGCCTTGGCTTCCGCGATTTGCGCAACGGACCCGAAAAATTCCAGATGCACCGGCTCAACCGTGGTGACGATGGCCACATGCGGCCGGATCATCGCCACAAGCGGCTCGATTTCGCCCGCGTGATTCATGCCGACCTCGAAGACGCCATAGCGCGTTTCGCGCGCCATGTTGGCGAGGGAAAGCGGTACGCCCCATTGATTGTTATATGACTTTTCCGACGCATGGACCGCGCCCGAATGCTCCAGCGCCAGGCGCAGCGCCTCTTTGGTTCCGGTCTTGCCGACGCTGCCGGTCACCGCGATCACCGCCGCGCGCGTGCGCCCGCGCGCCGACCTGCCGAGCCGCTCCAGCCCTTTGAGCGTATCGGCAACCCGGATCAGCGGTCCCGCCGCCTCGACCTTGGTATTTTCGGCAACCAGCGCGGCGCCCGCACCCGCCTTGAACGCCTGACCGACATATGCATGGCCATCGAGATTGTCGCCGCGGATGGCGACGAACAGCGCGCCGGCTTCAACGGTGCGGCTGTCGATCGATACGCTCGACAGCGCGGCATCCTGGTCCATGTCGCCGTCCGGCCATCCATCGCAGGAGGCGATCGCCTCGCCGAGTGTCCAGAGCGGATCAGCCATTGCCGCGCCCCGTGCCCAGGATTTTCCCGATAGCCGCATGGTCGGAGAAAGGAATAACCCGGTTGCCTATAATCTGTCCGGTCTCGTGCCCTTTGCCCGCGACGAGCAGGATGTCGCCGTCCCGAAGCTGATCGACGGCTGCCGCGATGGCCTCGGACCGGTCGCCGATTTCGGTGGCGCCGGGCGCGGCGATCAGAATTTCCGCGCGTATCGAACGCGCATCCTCTCCGCGCGGATTGTCGTCCGTTACAATAACCGCGTCGGCGCGGGCAACGGCAATTTTCCCCATTTGCGGACGTTTGCCCTTGTCCCGGTCGCCGCCGCAACCGAAAACAACCAGCAGGCGGCCGCTCGTATAGGGCCGCAGGGCGTTGAGTGCATTGGCGAGTGCATCGGGCGTATGGGCGTAATCCACAAAAATCGGCGCGCCCGCCCGCGACATGCCGACATGCTCCAGCCGCCCTCTGGCGCCTTTCAATTTCGCAAGCTGCGCGATGGTTTCATCGGCGGGGTCGCCGCAGGCGATACAGAGCCCGGCGGCCACGAGCGCGTTGGCGATCTGGAATTCCCCGGCCAACGGCAACGTGACTTCCCGGGATTTGCCATCCGCCATCAGCGTAAGGCGTTGCGCAAAACCCTGCTGTTCCGCGTTCGCCAGCTTCAGCGTTTCCCCGGTTTTGCCGACGCTCACGACCCGAAGCGCGCGCTCCGCGGCAATCTTCAGAACGGCATCGCTGCCAGCTTCGCCGGGATCGACAACCACCGGCGCGCCGTCGGGCAGGAGCTCGCGGAAAAGCCGCAGCTTCTGCGCCAGATAGTCTTCGAAGGAGGAATGATAATCGAGATGGTCGCGGGAGATATTCGTAAAGGCGGCAGCGGCAATGCGAATACCATCCAGACGGCTCTGCTGCAGGCCATGGCTCGATGCCTCGAAGGCCATGTGGGTGACGCCGTCCTGCGTCAGTTCCGCCATCATGGCGTGCAGCGCGACGGGATCGGGCGTTGTGTGTATGAGCTTTCTGGACCCCTCCGGCGCGTCTATTCCGACCGTTCCCATACTCGCCGCGGCATGGCCCAGCCCCCGCCATATCTGGCGGACAAAAGAGACAACCGACGTCTTGCCATTGGTGCCCGTGACGGCAACGATGGTCCGTGGCTGAGCGGCAAAGAAGCGCGCCGCCATCAGGGCCAGCGCGTGGCGCGGATTGGCCGTGCTCACCACCGGAACCGGCAGGCTCCCGCCGGCCGGGCTGCCGGCCGGCAGCAATATGGCGGCGGCGCCCTTGTCGAGCGCCTGAGGAATGAACCTGGCCCCGTCGGTCAGCGTGCCCGGGATGGCCGCGAATAAAAAGCCGGGACGGACGTCGCGGCTGTCGGCGGTCACGCCTGCGATCTCGACAGCTTCGCAGCCGGCGGGAAGTGCACTTTCAGGGCCTGCGAGGTCACCCAGCTTCATAAAGCGTTTCCGGAACGGGCGCCGCGCGGATTGGTCGAACGGCTGTTGCGCCGTTAATAGGAAGCGGAAACGGCTTCGTCAAACGCCGGTTTTGTGTCGAGTTGCGGCACAATGCCGAGCATCGGCCCGATCCGTTCGACAATACGCCCGCTCGCAGCCGCGGCATTGACGCCGGCCGTGGCCCGGCCGCCGGTTTCCTTCGTGCCCTTGGGCTCGTCCAGCATGACCAGCAGCACATATTGCGGGTCATCCATCGGAAACGCGCTGATGAAGCTGGTGAGCAGGGCGTCGCGCGAATAACGGCCGCGAACCACCTTCTCCGCCGTACCGGTCTTGCCGCCGACCCGGTAGCCCTCCGCGTCGGCTCTCTTGCCCGATCCGCGCTTCACATTGAGACGAAACAGGTAACGCATCAATTCGCTTGTCTGCGCTTTGACGACGCGCTCCCGGCGCACCCTGGCCTCTTCGCGCGACCGGAACAGAAAAGTGGGTTCGATCCGGTAGCCGCCATTGACCAGCGCCGCTGCGCCCGCGGCAGCCTGCAACGGCGTTACCGAAAGGCCGTGGCCGAAGGCGATAGTCATCGTGTTAATTCGCTTCCAGGAAGCGGGAAGGATGGGCGCTGCCGTGTCGCCGAGTTCCGTCCCGATCCGGTCCAGCAGTCCAAGCCGCGCGAGGAACTCCCGGTGCCGCTTTGCGCCGACATCGAGTGCCATTTTCGCCGAACCGATATTCGACGAGTAAATAAAAATCTCCGGCGTCGACAGCCAGCGCTTTTTGGCATGGAAGTCGCTGATCGTGTGAGACCCTACCCGGATCGGCTCGCGGGCGTCATAACCCTGCTCCATCGACGTTACGCCGTGATCGAGCCCGGAAGCGACGGTGAAAATCTTGAAGACGGAGCCAAGCTCGAACACGCCGGATGTCAGGCGGTTAAACTGATCCTTGCCAAGGGCCTGTCCGCGCCGGTTCGGGTCATAGTCGGGCAGCGACGCCAATGCCACGACCTCGCCGGAGTGGACATCGAGCACCAGTCCGGCGGCGGCCTTGGCCCTGTAACGGGCGAGCGCGGCGACCAATTCCTCGCGCACGGCGTGCTGAACGCTAAGGTCCATCGAAAGACGCACCGCGCCGGCTTCGACTGAACTCTTGCGTTCCGGCCTCTCTATCCGCGGCGCCCTGTCGACCCAGGCCTCGATGCCGGCAAGCCCTTTGTTGTCGACATCGACCTGACCGAGGATATGCGCCGCTTCCGCGCCGGCGGGATAAACCCGATGAGGCTCGGCCGCGAACTGCAGCCCGGGCAGCCCAAGTTCGTGCACCACCGCCTGCTGGCGCGGCGTCAGCTTGCGCGCGATCCATTGAAACCGCGCTTCACTTGAGAGCTTCCGGCGCAAGGTTCCAGCGTCGAGAAAGGGTAGAATAGCGATCAGCTGTTCCACCGTGTCGTCCAGGTGAACAATTTTCTGCGGATTCGCGTAGAGCGAACCGGTGACGATATCGGTCGCAAGTATGTTGCCGGCGCGGTCGACGATTGTGGGTCTGCTGAGCGCGGTGGAAAGCTGGCCCCGCTTTTCCGCATCGGCCGATTGCTGCGGTCCCAGACCGAGAAACACCAGACGGGCGCAGAGTATCGCAAAGGCAAAGGCGAACATTGCCATCGTCAATGCATAGCGCGAGCGGTCGTGGTGCGCGCCGCGCGTCCGGGCCAGGATGTGAGGCGAGGTCAGGCCGATATGGACTGTTTTGGGCAAGGCATACGCTCCGAACAAGTTGTGCCAACGGGCCTTAATGAATGGCTTTGACGGGGTGACGCAGGGCGCGGCCGTCGTTACTGGCCAGCGGGCTCTCGGGCGCCTTGCGGCGGGAGGCCGCGAGTTGGTCCATGGTCACCATTTGCCGGGCCTGAACCGGCGCCAGTCCCAAATGCTTCCGGGCCAGGCGCTCAATCCGCTCGGGCCGGTTCAGGTGGCTCCATTCGGCGCGCAGAATGGCAATGGCATCGCGTTCTTTCAGGACTTTGAGCCTCAGCGCGGCGACGCTGTTTTCCATTTCAGCGGCGTCATACTTGATCTCATACATGACGAAAGACAAGGCGACGAGACAGCTCATAAGCAGGAGACTAACGATACGCATGACACAAACCTTTTCTGAGCTACAGGACTGACGAAAGCTTCAGCTTGGGAACTCCTAGACTGGAGAAATCGGCGGGAAACGGCGCCGCCGCCGTCCGTTCCCCCGCGCGCAGCCGCGCCGAGCGCGCCCGCGGATTGCGTTGAATTTCAGAAGCGCCCGGCACCAGCGCCCGGCGGTAGACAAGCCGGAACGACGGCGCGCGTTCCTCGCCCGGCGGTGCATGGCGCGACGGGCGCGCGACACGGCCCGAACGGCTGGCCAGGAACCGCTTTACGATCCGGTCTTCCAGAGAATGAAAGGTGACGACGACAAGCCGGCCGCCGTCGCGCAGCAGCTTTTCCGAAGCGATCAACCCCTGCACCAGCTGGTCCAGTTCGCCATTCACGAACAGACGCAAGGCCTGAAAGGTCCGGGTCGCGGGGTGTTTTTTATCGTCGTGCCGGCGTCCAAGCACGCGGGTCACGATCTCGGCCAGGACGCCGGTGCGCTCGATCGGCTGTTTCTGCCGGGCCATCACGATGGCCTTGGCGATGGCGCGCGCGCGGCGCTCCTCCCCGAGAACGGAGATGACCTGCGCCAGATCACGTTCGGCGAAGGAGTTGACCACATCCGCCGCGCTCGGTCCTGCCCGGCTCATGCGCATATCGAGCGGTCCGTCCGCCTGAAAGGAAAATCCCCGCTCGGCTTCGCCAAGTTGCATCGACGAAACGCCCAAATCCAGCGCGATGCCGTCGGCGGCCTCGATGGAATGCAGGCGCGCCAGTTCCGCCATATCACCGAAACTGCCCTTGGCCAGCGTCAGGCGCCCGGCATATTGTCTGGCAAGCCGCGCGCCGGCGGTTACCGCATCGGGATCGCGGTCAATGGCAAGCAGGATGCAATCGGCGGCCTCGAGTATGGCCTGCGAATACCCGCCGGCGCCAAATGTGCCGTCGATATAGCGGGCCCCGTCTTTCGGGCCGAGCGCGTCAATAACCTCTGAGAGTAAAACGGGAATGTGGCGGGTCGGTCCGCCAACAGCATCCGTGACCCCCTCGGTGCTGTGACCCGCCATCATTCCCGTGCTCCCTCGATGCCGCCGCTTTTGCGACGTCCTGCGCCGAGTAACTTTTTGAGCTCGCTGAGTTTTTTTCGCCCTTCCTTGAACTGGGCGTTGAAGGTGTCCGGTTCCCAAATCTGGAATTTTTCGCCCAGGCCGACGAATGTGACATGGCTCGTGATGCCGGCATGCTTGCGCATCCGCTCCGGCAGGATGACCCGGCCGTCCTGGTCGATTGAGAGAATTTCGCTCGCGCCGTAAAGCGCCATTGAAAGGTGATCACGTTCTTCGGAGTAAGGGTCGACGCCTTCGAGCAGCGCTCCGATTTGACCGACGAGCCGCTGGCCGCCCGCGTCAAGCGCCTCATCGTCGAGGGATGGATAGCAGTAGATGCCCTCGAAGCCGTCTTTGGCGAGGACAGTGCGGAAAGAAGCCGGGACGGAAACACGTCCCTTGGCGTCAATCTTGTTGGTAAATGTGGACACAAACTGGTCCATCTCCCCCTCATGCACCCCGGCTGATACGCACTACTGCCGCCGCTGGTGCGGCGCATCCCCTGCCCTCTTCCCAGGAATTGGAGGACGGAGAGAGCCATTGCTCTTCTCCCGTGGCCTCGAAGGAGCAAAAGCTCTGGACCTCTCTCCGATTACCCCAATCCGAACGGGCATGATTGGGATAGCATGGGATTTAATGGGCGTCAATGGGAAGTATAGGGATTTGGAGGTTGCGCACGGGTTAATCTGGCGACCCGCGCGGCGCGATACGGCAAACGATCTCGCTTCAGGGTTAAGGCGAAGTTGACGAAGGCTTTCAGTGGCCTGCCATTGCCGGCGCCAAATGCAATCTGACGCTGCCCCGGCGTTGCCGGCACGCGCCGCTTGAAAATCACTTTCCGACATGGGAGTGTCGGTCGAAATCTTGCCGCGGTCGAAGGTTGCGCCGCGGCAATGGTCCACCCGGCCAGGACCAGGCCAATCGCGGAAATATTCAAGAAGCGGCGATGCGCGCGATACCAAGCCTGAAAATCATCTTGTCGGCGGCTATCGGTTTGCTTGCGATGTCGTGTGCCGCCGTCGCGCCGGAACAGCTGCGGCAGATGAGCTTTGCCTCTCTTGACGACAATGGCGGACCGGTCCGGATCGCCTATCGCGAACAGGGGCGGGGCAAGCCGGTCCTGCTGATCCACGCCTTCGGCGCCAATGCCTATACATGGCGTTATCTCGAACCGGCGCTGGCCAAGCGGTACCGTGTCATTTCGCTCGACCTGAAAGGCTTCGGTCAATCGGACAAACCGCTTGACGAACGCTATTCCGTCGTCGATCAGGCCGCGCTGGTTTCGCAATTCATCAAACAGAAGAAGCTGAAAGACGTCACGGTCGTTGGTCACTCGCTTGGCGGCGGCGTCGCTCTGGTCATGGCGCTTGAAGAACAGGGCAGGAAAACCCGCCGGATCGGGAAAATCGTGCTCATCGACAGTGTCGCCTATGCCCAGAAAATTCCGCTTGCTTTCAGCCTATTGCGGGCGCCGTTGATCGGACGCGTCAGCAATTTCCTTATCCCCAAGGAACTTCAGGCCCATGCCGCATTGCGCGTCGCCTATCACGACGATTCGAAATTCGACAGCACCGATGTGGCGGAATATGCCGCTCCGCTTCATGACAAGGGCAGCCAGCACGCCATGATTCACAGCGCCCGGCAGATTGTTCCGGAAAATATCGACGCATTGTCGGCGCGCTACGCCTCCATCGAAATTCCAGCCCTCGTGCTGTGGTGCGACCATGACAAGGTCATCCGGCCCCAAGTCGGCTGGCGGCTGCACCGCGACCTGGCCAACTCGACATTTCAGATGATCCGCGGATGTGGCCATATCCCTCAGGAAGAACGCCCCGAAGAAACGGCGCGATTACTGCTCGAGTTTCTGAAAAAATAGCGCGGCACACTGCATCGCTGCGACATAGCATGCCGCCCGCCGGGTCATTTTCGCTCCGCCAGTCATATTCGATCAGAATTTCTTATTTAAGAAAAATGAATATCGATTGGACCTGATGGGTTGTTTTTTGCATCCTATCCCTTGTCCCCCAAGAAACCCGGGCAAGGAGCGAGAAAGTCATGGCAAAGAAGCCGACAATGACAACCACAGTCGGCAATCCGGTTTCCGATATCCAGAATTCAATCACAGCCGGACCGCGCGGCCCCATGTTGATGCAGGACTATCAGCTGGCTGAAAAGCTGGCGCATCGGAACCGGAAGCGGATCCCCAAACATGCCGCGCGCGGCTTTGCACTGAAGCCCTAAACCGAAGAGAGAGACTGGGACGTCGTCAGCGACAACTCCCAGGAAGGCCAATAGTTCCGGATGGAACAGCTCGAAGAAAATTACAGAACACGATCGGAGAGAAAAATGGACGCAAAAGTTGATGACGCGGGCAAGTGCCCAGTGATGCATACGAGCGCTGGAGTCAGGTCCAACCGGGACTGGTGGCCGAACCAGCTGAACCTCCGGATCCTGCACCAGCACTCTTCCCTGTGCAATCCCTTGGGCGAGGCATTCAACTACGCCGAGGAGTTCAAGAAACTCGACCTGGACGCCCTGAAAAAAGACCTCTATGCGCTGATGACCGACAGCCAGGACTGGTGGCCGGCTGACTATGGCCACTATGGAGGACTATTCATCCGGATGGCATGGCACAGCGCGGGTACCTACCGAACCGCCGACGGACGCGGGGGTGCAGGCACCGGCAACCAGCGCTTTGCGCCCGTGAACAGCTGGCCCGATAACGGAAACCTTGACAAGGCACGCCGGCTGCTGTGGCCGATCAAGCAGAAATACGGAAACAAGATCTCCTGGGCCGACCTCCTGATCCTCACCGGTAACTGCGCCATCGAGTCGATGGGCGGCAAGACGTTCGGCTTTGCTGGCGGGCGCGAGGACATCTGGGAGCCCGAAGAGGACATTTACTGGGGCGCCGAGGACACCTGGCTTGGCGACAAGCGTTACAGTGGCGACCGGAAACTCACGAACCCTCTCGCCGCCGTGCAGATGGGCCTGATCTATGTGAATCCGGAAGGTCCGAATGGCAACCCGGACCCAGTCGCGTCAGGCCGCGACATTCGTGAAACCTTCGCGCGCATGGCGATGAATGACGAAGAGACCGTCGCGCTCACCGCCGGCGGTCATACCTTCGGCAAGTG
>JAJFHO010000227.1 GCA_021775575.1 Hyphomicrobiales bacterium | reverse complement strand
GAGGATGAGCCTGACATCCGCGAGCTGGCGCAAATCGCGCTTCAGGGAATTGGCGGGTTTACGCTGAATGTATGCTCGAGCGGGATCGAGGCAGTCGAGACATCGCCGGCATTTCAGCCCGATCTGGTCCTGCTCGACGTGATGATGCCCGGCATGGACGGGATCGAAACCCTCCAGAAGCTACAGGAATTGTCATCGCTGCGAGATACGCCGGTCATATTCATGACCGCAAAGGCGCAACCCGAGGAGGTCGAGCATTATCTCTCTCTTGGCGCCGCCGGCGTCATTACAAAGCCGTTCGACCCAATCACCCTTCCCGACGAAATCCGGGAGATCTGGAACCATAGGCACTAGAGGCGAGACCATGTCGGCTGGAGATCCGCTGCTTGCACTGCTGGAAAGACACTGCGCGTCGCTGGGCGATGAGATATGCGCGATCGAGTCAAAATTGTCGGACCCGGTTTTGGCAAACGAGCTTTGGCCGGAAATGCTGGAAGAGACGGTGGCGCGCGTTCACAAACTCAATGGTTCCAGCGGATCGCTCGGTTTTCTCTGCTTGAGCCAGGCTGCCGCAAGGCTCGAAGACGCACTCAATGACATTGCCCGGGCGGACCACGCGCCACGCGAACCTGACATTCTAAACGCGCGCCTGCTTTTCGGCGAACTCCGGGTGGCTGCGCAATCGGCAACGCCCGAGAATTCCCGCCTTTTCGGTGTGGACCTGAACAGTATCGGGCGACCGGCGCACGCCTGAACGGGTGAGCGAGCTCCCTTGCGCACCGGTGCGCTCGCGATCAGCTATCGAGGACTTCAGTCATGATCGCTTTACGCCTACCGCTCAACTGCCTCCGTGCTCCGAACATGGTTGCCGGACTGCTGTTCTGTTTCGCCGTCCTTGTGCTCGCGGGTGGCGCGGGCGCGTGGGCCGGAAATGCTTTGGCTTCCGAAACTGAGGCGGCCGATGCGCAAAGCGTCGGTCATACCGATGGCGAAAAGAAAATTCTGATCGGCCTGGACGCGGCCCTGTCCGGCAATCTGAAACAATCGGGTGAGGCCATCGAACGCGGCATCCTCATCGCGATTGAGGAGATAAACAGCGCCGGTGGCGTCCTCGGTCGCGAACTGGAACTCGTCAATAAAGACAATCGAGGAGTTCCCGCCCGAGGTCAGGACAACATTGAGGAACTGGCCGGCCTGCACGATCTGGTCGCCGTCGTCGGCGGACTGCATACGCCCGTCGCCCTGGCGCAACTTGAGGCCATTCACAGACACAAAATCATCTATCTCGGCCCGTGGGCGGCCGGCACGCCAATTGTCGAAAACGGGTATGAGCCCAACTTCGTCTTCAGGGTATCTGCTCGCGACGAATATGCCGGCGGCTACCTGATCGAGCAGGCCCTTGCGCGCGGGCTTCGCAAGCCAGGGCTGCTGCTTTGGCGCACCGGCTGGGGTCGTTCAAACCACAAGGCGATGTCGGCAGCGATGCGTCAGCTCGAGATCAACGGCGCTGGCGTTGAGTGGTTCAACACGGGTCAGCGCGACATATCGGTTGAAATCGATCGGCTGATCGAGGCCGGCGCAGACTCGCTCATGCTCGTGGCCAATGCGCCGGAAGGACTGACAGCCATCCGCAATATGGCGGCACGCCCCGCTGAAAAGCGCATTCCGATCATCTCGCATTGGGGCATTACAGGCGCCGATATCTTCAGCAAGGATCCGCACGCGTTTCAGGCCGTCGATCTCACATTTCTGCAGACATATTCTTTTCTTGCGCCCACATCCGTGAGCAAAGCCGAGAAGCTATTCAAGGCCTACTGCGCGCATTTCTGGGCGTGCGGATCGATGGCCGAAATCATGTCTCCGGTCGGGACGGCGCACGCCTATGACCTGATTCACATACTGAGCCGCGCAATCGAAGCCGCCGGCACGACGGATCGTGAAAAGGTGCAATCCGCATTGGAGCGGCTCGGGCGCTATGAGGGTCTCGTCCGGGCCTACGATCCCCCCTTTACGCAAACCCGCCACGATGCACTCGACGTCACCGATTTTCGGATCTGCCGCTTCGACGACGCCGGCCACATCATCCCTGTAAACTCGACGGCAACTCAATGATCCCTGGCAAGAAATTTTCCGCACTCTTGCCACGCGTATTATTGCGGGTTTTGCCCGCGGTAACCGTTGCGATGCTCATGATCGGCATTGCCACAAGCATTGTCGTAGAAAGCTCCGTCCGCCGCCAAATGCAGGCCAATCTTGAAAAAGAAGTCCGGTTCGGAGCCGATGCCGTATCGTCCAAGCTCAATGCGATCCTCAGCTCTGCCCGGAGTGTGGCCGCGAATGATTTGGTCATCAACGGTCTTGTCGATGCCGATGCCCGGGAGGCCTATGTTCCGCTATATTTCAACCAGTTGAAGATAGCCGGTCCACGGGTCGGCGGGAAAGTCAGTTTTGTCGACTATCGCGGCCGCCTGATCGCATCCAACTGGTCAAGCCAGAGCTATACCGACGCGGCATGGCTTTACAGAGTGATCGACAACGGCCGCGAATTTGTTCGCATTGATGGCAAGGGCGCGTTTTTTGTCCTCCCTGTGATCTATCAAGGCAAGCCGGAAGGTGCGCTGGCGATCGAATTCGACAAACGGCAACTGGCGCAAATAATCTCGATTTCCTTTGGCTCCAATGCCGTTCATGTGTCGACCGCGAACAGTGAAATATTCTCCTCCTCCGCGAGATTTTCAAACGCGTTCAAACGCGGCCAAAAGACGACTGAGGGGTGGATGCAGTTTACCGGGCCGGTGCCTGGCTTCCCGGATGTTCACGTAACCGTCGCCCAGCCCGCGGACATCGCATTTGCAACCGCTTACAAGATTGAGCAGGCGCTATTCGTTGCTTTGATACTTGCGCTGATAGCCGTGGCCGCGGGTATCGTCTCTACCGCCTATCTGGCGACGAATCCGCTCAAGAGATTTGTAACCGAGCTTATGAGCTTTGGCGTCGCCGAAGATTTGACCCGCCGGATCGAGTCCGATGGAGCTACCGAATTCCAGGACTTGGCAAACTCGTTCAATTCCATGCTTGAGCGTCTGCGCAATGTCGTCGTCTCGCACGAAAGCCTGGCCGAGGAAAACAACATCCGGATGAGAATCGAGGCGGCGCTTCAGGAACAGAATGAACGATTCAACGTCGCGTTGGAAAATATGTCACACGGCGTTTGCGTGTTCGACAATGACAGCCGTCTCGTGGTGTCCAACAAGCGGTATGCCACCATGTACGGTCTGCCGCCAAAGTTTGTCATACGCGGCAGAACGGCACGGGAGATCGCGGAACAGCGCGTCAAGAACGGTATCTATGCCGGTGATCAACCTGACGATTACGTCGAGGAGCGGGTTGGCTGGGGCGACGACGGCGACAAGAACAAGGTCAAAATCTACGAACTTTGCGACGGCCGCTCGATTCGAGTCTCGCGCCAGTTGCTGTCCAATGGCGGCTGGGTCACGACGCATCAGGATATAACGGAAGTAAAGCGCATAGAGCAGTTGAAGAAGGAGTTCGTGTCCGTCGTCAGTCACGAGCTACGCACACCGCTGACGTCACTGTCGGGGTCGCTCCGTCTGTTGTCCGCGGGGGCAGAGGCGTCGATGTCGGACGAGGCCAGATCGCTCGTCGAACTTGCGGATCGCAACGCCAAGCGGCTGACGCTTCTGGTAAGCGATATCCTGGACATCGAGAAAATAAGATCGGACACAATGAGCTTCAATTCGGTTCCGGTCGACGTCGTAGCGTTGGCCCAGCAAGCCATCGACGAGAATGCAGCTTACAGCAATGAAACCGGGGTCGCCCTGCGGCTGGAGCAAGACGTCGGCGAGGCCTACGCGGATATTGACGAGAACCGGATTATGCAGGTCTTGACCAACCTGCTGTCGAATGCGGCGAAATTCTCCTCGCCGAATTCAGAGGTCGCGTTACGGGTGTCGCGGCACGATGGAAAGCTCCGATATTCCATTGTCGATACCGGTTGCGGCATTCCCTCCGATAAACAACCTCAACTGTTCGAAAAGTTCTTCCAGGTCGATGCATCGGATACGCGCAGCAGGCAAGGGACAGGTCTTGGGTTGGCGATCGTCAGATCCATTGTCGCAAAGCATGGCAGTCGGATCCGTGTCGATTCCGAGGTCGGCAAGGGGTCGACCTTCTATTTTGATCTGGCGGAAGTGGACGCACCCTCCCGAACCGAATGCGCTCCGAAGAAAATGCCAAAAACCGCCGTCGCCTAGCCTGTATGAAATTCGAACCCCGGCGGCTCGCGGTATTGCGAAGACTGATTCCAGCGTATTTCCTTTCCGGCTCTTCTCTTCCTCCCTTAAAGGGACCCAAAAACCAGATCTTGTCCCTGCACGTGGGCCACATTCAGGACCCCGGGCCAATTGCGCCGTGTATCGCGCCGCCCGGTCAACGGCCGATATTGGATACTGCAGGCGGCTGGATCGGTGATACGTCACCATTAGGACGATCCGGCGTTGTGGGTTAGTACGGCAGCGATCCCAACCAACCAGGGCGGCCGCGGCCGTGAGGCCATTTGCTGAAATGCTGTACGGATGAGCAGGGTAGCAGGTAGACCGTTCAAGCGGATTGTGTGGCCACTTGCGATCGCCCAGACGTTGCTTTGGGCAGGATTATACTACCTCTTCCCCGCGTTGCTCGAAGCCTGGGAGCAAGACCTGGGCTGGTCCAAGACGGAACTGGCCGGAGCGCTGACAATCGCCTTGTTGCTGTCCGCTGTCCTGGCGCCGGTCGCGGGACGCGAGATCGACAAGGGCCGGGGCCGCGCCTTGTTCACCTGCTCCGCGCTCATGGCCGCGGCACTGCTGTCGCTCCTCTCGCAGGTAACGGAACTTTGGCAGTTCTATGCGGTCTGGGTTGGCTTGGGCCTTGTCATGGCGGGCGCCCTTTACGAGCCATGCTTTGCGATATTAACGCGGTATATGGGCACGGACGCGCGGGCGGCCATTACGCTGGTTACCCTCGTCGCCGGCTTCGCCGGAACCATTGCGTTCCCAAGTTCCCATGCGCTGGTCGGGGTTGTCGGCTGGCGCGGCGTCACGCTGGTTTTCGCCGGCCTGATCGCTCTGATCGCCGTGCCGCTCATTGCCTATGCCGTGTCCCAAGCGAAGACCGTCGACATCGAGCCGGAGGAGGCGCCCGCGATCCATACGGGAGAACCCGTCAGTTTTGTGCAGTTACCGGTCTTTTGGCTCCTGGGTTTCGCATTTGCGATGGTCGCGCTCAACCACGGGGCGCTGATCACTCACCTGCTGCCTCTGCTGCACGACCGCGCCATTCATAGCGACGTCGCCGTGCTGGCCGCGGCCATGATCGGGCCCATGCAGGTGACGGGGCGACTTGCCATGCTGGCGGTGGAGAAACATGTCACCCCGATGATGATCGCAATGGCAAGCTATCTGGCCATGTCGATCGCCGCGATGGCGCTGTTCGGCGTGCGCGCCTCGCCCATGCTGATCGTGGTTTTTGTTCTGTTTCAGGGCGCCGGATTTGGTGTCACCAGCATCCTCCGTCCCGTGCTTGTCGCGGAGCTTCTGGGTCGGCGCAAATTCGGATTTGTCGCCGGGTTGCTGGCAACTCCATTCCTGGCCCTCTTCGCGCTGGCGCCCACCATCGCCGGCATGTTCTGGAGCGAGCTGGGGAGCTATGACGCCGTGATCTGGCTGGCCGGGGGCGCGTCACTGACGGGGCTGGCCGCACTTTACCTGGCCTCGAGAGCCACACAGTTGGCCGCCGCGCCAACCCAGCCACCAGGTTCACAGTCCTGATCGACCCGCTGACAGTTATCGTCGAGACCAACGACCTGAAGAGGCAAACGGCCCAACCAGAACCAGCGCGTTACAGCAGTTTTTTGATTTCCTGATGGCGGTGGGCGATATAGGACGTCATCACCTTTTCCGCCTTTTCCGGCGACCGCTCCCTGAT
>JAJFHO010000226.1 GCA_021775575.1 Hyphomicrobiales bacterium | reverse complement strand
CTTTTGTTTCTTTGCCGGGTTCATGATGGCGTCGGTTATACCGATATCCTCCAAGAGGGCATCTTTTGTGTCCGATACGGGCAAGCTTTGATTTGCATGTCAATCAATGGCGTATGCTGACGCGCCGTGCTGGCGCATTTTGGAGATTTTTTGTGTCAGTCGCGTATCCACAGGCGCTGACGAAGCCTCTCACCGCGTGGCAATGCGTTGCGCGGCCAGTGCCACGAAGATCAGAGTTGACAGAACGGCAAGCGGCGATCAAGGCGCTTGAGTCCTTGCCTTGAGGCCCTGCATGGTAGCCAATATCTCCGCCCATTTTAGGCACATGGTGCCATTCAGGCCAACAAATCGGCACACAGATTTCGATATTTGGCCCCTCTCTCGCCGTGGATCTCAAGTGGAGTCTATCCACCTTGGGGTGTGCGAAAAACTCTAGGGCACTCGAACGACCGTGTTGCCGCAGCCCGTTTAATTCGACCCAGGCGACGTCAACAAAAAGGGATGATATGAAGAAGATCATGTTGTTGCTGGGGCTTTCTGCTGGATTTGCATTCTCGATCCTATAGGGGCCTCAGGCGCGGCTAGTTGATGGTCAGGGGTAAGAATTGGTAGTGCAGCAGAGGGCACGTTTAGGTGACGGTAACAAATAAGGCCGGGGTTCCCCTTGCGGAATCCAGTGCGGGGGAAAAGAAGAAGTTCCTTGCGCCGCTCCGGATGGAGAACCACGGCGGTTTCGCGATCTATTTCTGGCACGGAATGCGCGTTAGCGGCTGGTTCCGGCTGCTCAAGCGGAACCAATTCCGCGTATCGCTGCCATGTCTTCCGCAGGTCATTTCAGTCAGCCTTACGACGGTAATCAACTCGCTGCTGTTCCGCATATCCGAAGCCCGGTTCCGGCAAAAGGTTGAGATGTCAACATCCATGCAACCGCCGGTCTTCATCGTCGGCCATTTTCGTACCGGCACCACCTATCTGCATGACCTTCTGTGCTGCGACCCCGCCTTTGGCTATCCGACTACCTATGAATGCATGATGCCGAGCCACTTCCTGTTGACAGAACCAATTGCTAGGTTTTGGTTCAACCTGCTCCTGCCTAAGACACGGCCGCCAGACAATGTTGCAGTCGGCGTCGACAAGCCACAGGAGGATGAATTCGCGCTCTGCAACCTCGGGCTGCCCTCGCCGCTTTTGACTATGGCCCTGCCGCGCCAGGGCCCGGTGGATACGCGGTATCTGGACTTGGACGCTATCAGCGACACAGAGCGGCGCGACTGGATCGAAGGATTTCTGTGGTTCATCCGCCGCGTGAGCTTCCGCCAAGACAAACGGTTGATCCTCAAGTCGCCGACCCACACCGGACGGCTGCGCACCTTGCTGGAGCTGTTCCCTGAGGCACGGTTCATCCATATCTCGCGGGATCCGCTGTCGGTTTTTCCATCTACCGTCCACCTCTGGAAGTCGATGCACTCCACGCAAGGACTTCAAAATCCGCCTCTCGACGATCCGTGGCTCGAGGATTATGTGCTGGACACCTTCATGCGCATGTTCGAGCGCTACGAGGAGGACCGGGACCTGATTCCACCGGGTCAACTCGCCGAAATCAGCTACGAAAGTCTGGTTGCCGATCCGAAAGCAGCCCTTCGCTGGCTTTACGATCAACTCGACCTCGGGGATTTTGCCCACGCTGAGCATGGCGTCGACGAATATCTCGCCCGGACGAAAGACTACAAGACCAACGACTACGCGCTATCCGATAAACAGCAGCGGCGGGTTGTCGAAAGATGGGCTCCTTACTTCAAGCGTTTCGGCTACGTAATGACGAACCGCGAAACACCCTCCGACCGAACTGCGGCGTAGGGCATCAATCAGCTATTTGCTCCCTGAATTCCGCAGCGTACGGGTTCCTCGTTCTCGGCATCAGGACACTCTCCTCTCATAGTCAAATTGTGTCCATCAAACCGGGGGAACTCCACTTAAGATAATTCGACTACAGCTAATTAAGCCCAGGCAAGAGGTTCTTAAATGTCTGCTTGTGGCACTAAGCGGACGTTCCAGCCATGCCGTTTTATGTCCGCTTTCGGGGGTAAAGCGGCCATATTTAATGGGCGTGCTCAATGTCCGCTAATGACCCTAAGCGGCCATCAGCGATTTCTAGGAAATCACTTCTCGCATGGTAGTCTCCCGCCAAAAGGGACATGGAAATGGACGCCTCACTGAAACGCAAACTATTGATTTTTCCACCAGTGATTCTGGGGGCAGCGGTGCTGGGCTATCAGTTCGCCTTCAAGAAGCCGCCCGAACAAAAACCACCGGTGGAGCGGGTGCGCCATGTACGGGTGATCGAAGCGGTGGAAACAGAGATTGTCCCCAAGGCAGTGGGCTATGGTTCGGTGAAGCCGGGGCGCGTTTGGGATGCAGTCGCCCAGGTCAGCGGTCGCGTCGCATATGTCCATCCCGAATTCAAGAAAGGCGCGATCCTCAAGGCAGGTACGCAAATTGTCCGCATTTCACCGATTGACTATGAAATTGCTATCAAGCAGGCGCACGCCAATATCCGTCTGGGCGAAGCCAAACTCAAAGAGCTGACTGTCTCTGAGGAGAATGCCCGCAATACTCTCAAAATCGAGCAAAGGTCGCTGGAGATAAAGGAACAGGAACTTGAGCGTGCGCGCAAATTGTTCGATCGCGGTACGACGGCCCAGGCCACTGTTGATCAGGAACAAAGCGACCTGCTGGCACAGACTCTAAAGGTTCAGGATCTTCTAAATACGCTCGACGTGCTTCCTGTCCAACGAGCCGCACAAGAAGAGCAGATCGCCGTATACCGGACGCAACTGGACACTGCCAAACTCGATTTACAGCGCACCAGTATCAACATGCCGTTCGACGGACGCATTGCCGAGACGAACGTCGAGATCACGCAATATGTCGGGGTTGGTTCCGTGCTGGGATCGTTGGACGGCATGCAAACCGCCGAGGTCGACGCGCAGATACCCCAATCGCGTTTCGGCAAGCTCATCGACACGATGGCTGGAAAAGGCATTGGCGAGGGTGTGACCCGCGAGACCATCTCTGAATTTGCCACACAGTTCGGCTTGCACGCCATTGTCCGGCTTCGCTTTGATGACAGAGACGTGGAATGGCAAGGCCGGGTGGTGCGGATCAGCGATACGGTGGACCCAAAAACCCGGACTGTTGGCGCGATTGTCGCTGTCGACAATGCCTATGCCCGCGCTTTGCCGGGTCGCCGTCCGCCCCTGGTCAAAGGCATGTTCGTCGAGGTCGAGCTACGCACCAAGCCGCTGTCGGGAAAGATCGTCGTTCCTCGCTCTGCTTTGCACGCCGGCCAACTCTACATCGCGAACAGGAACGACCGGCTTGAGGTCAGACCCGTGAAAACGAGCCTGGTGCAAGGCGATCTGGTTATTATTTCAAGCGGATTGAAGCCAGGCGAAAAGGTGGTTGTTAGTGATCTCAGTCCGGCCATTCCCGGCATGGCGCTCAAGACAACAGACGATACCGGCTTGGCTGAGAGGATTGCCGGCGACGCGGCGGCAAAAGGGGCGGTCCGGTGATCCGATTTTTCGCGGCCCACCCGACAATCGCAAATTTATTGATGATCGGCTTTTTGGCAGCCGGATTCTATGCCGCTCCGCAATTGCAGCGCGAGACGCTTCCGCGCGTTGAGCCCCGGCGGGTTCAAATCACCGTCACCTATCCCGGCGCGAGGCCGGAAGATGTCGAAGAGGCGATTTGCCGTCGCCTTGAGGATGCGATCGACGGCGTCGACAATGTGACCGAGGTTGAATGTGAGGCACGTGAAAACACGGCCAAGGCCATTGTCGAGATGACGGAGGGCGGTAATCTCGACCGCTTTTTCTCCGATGTGAAGACTGAAGTCGACGCCATCGACGATTTCCCCGACGAAGTCGAGGAGCCTGTGGTCAAACAGTTGGGGCGCACCGATTTCGTCGCCTCCGTTGCCATCACCGGACCGCAGCGGCGTCCCGACCTCAAAGCTTATGCGGAGGAAGTCAAGGAAAGGATGCTGCGCTGGGGCGGCATTCCCAAGGTCGAGATCACTGGTTTTTCCGATCATCAAATCCGCATTGAGCTTGAAGATGCGACCCTGCGTCAGTTCGGCCTGAGTATCACCGACATCGCCGATGCCATCGGCCGCCAAAGCGTCGATCTGCCCGCCGGTAACATCGATACCGCGGAAGGTCAGGTGCTTGTGCGTTTTGCGGATGAGCGTAAGAAAGCACACGAATTCTTGGATCTGATCGTGGTGTCGGGATTGCAGGGAGGACAGATCCGGCTGGGTGATATTGCGACCATTACCGACCGTTTCGATCTGGATGAGGAGAAGATTCTCTTCAATGGCAGGCCGGCTGCCGCGTTGAGCGTGACCAAAACCGAGAATGAAGACACACTCAGGGTGATCGACGCTATTAATTCATTTGTCGCGCATGAAAAACAGACCGCGCCGCCCGGTGTTGACCTTGTTGTCACAAATGACGTGTCGTCGATCGTGCGGGACCGGCTCAATCTCTTGCTGACGAACGGCGTCCAAGGATTGGCGCTTGTGTTCCTGTCCATGTGGTTGTTCTTCGGCTTGCGTTACTCCTTCTGGATCGCCATGGGGCTGCCGGTCTCCTTCATGGGAGCGATCGCGCTGATGATCTTGTTCGGCTACTCCATCAATATGCTGACCATGGTCGGGCTCTTGATCGTGGTCGGTCTGCTGATGGATGATGCCATCGTCATTTCCGAAAATATTGCGACCCAGCGCCACAAGGGCAAACCGCCATTAGACGCGGCCATCGACGGAACGCGCCAAGTGCTGCCGGGCGTCCTCTCTTCCTTCGCCACGACGGTGTGTATATTCGGGTCTCTGGCATTCCTGAAAGGCGATATAGGCGCCATTTTGAAGGTTGTTCCTGTCGTTATGCTGTGCGTTCTGTCGGTCTCCCTGGTTGAAGCGTTCCTCATTCTGCCCAACCATCTTAGCCATTCCCTGCACCATGCGGCGAAGTCGCCGTCGTCAGTCCAGGATTGGGTCGATCGTAAGGTTTCATGGATTCGCGATAACTATATCGGCCGCGCCGTCGATACGACTGTGAAATGGCGCTATTTGACTTTCGGCTGCGCGTTCGCCTGCCTTCTTCTTTCCGTCGCCGCCATTGCCGGGGGACTGCTGAAATTCTCAGCCTTTCCCGATCTCGACGGTGATACGTTGGAAGCAAGAATCCTGTTGCCCCAGGGCACGCCGTTAAGCCGCACCGAAGCAGTGGTGGATCAAGTCGCTGCCGCGCTAGTACGCGTCGATAAGGCTTTGGCGTCGGCTCAGCCCGAAGGGCAGGCGCTGGTCCGAAATGTCATCATTAGCTTCAACAAGAATGAAGACGCCTACGAGAACGGCACCCATGTGGCAACGGTCGGCGTCGATCTTTTGAGCGCCGATGTCCGCACCACTTCAAACGACGAGATTTTGGCGATGTGGCGCAAGGAGATCGGCGATATATCCGATGTAATCTCCATTAAGTTCACCGAGCCTGTTATCGGCCCGGCGGGCCGTGCGATCGATCTGCGCCTCAAGGGCGCCGACCTCGTATCCTTGAAAAAGGCGTCGCTCGAATTGCAGGATTGGCTACGCCGTTATGTGGGCGCGCATGACATAACTGACGACCTGCGTCCCGGCAAGCCGGAAATCGGCGTCCGTCTGAAGGAAGGTGCGAATAGTCTTGGTCTTGATGCGCGAAGCGTGGCCGATCAATTGAGGACGGCCTTTTTCGGCACAACGGTCAATGAAATCCAGGTCGGTCCGGAAGCATACGAAATCGATGTCCGGCTGGCCGTCACCAACAGGGACAGCATGTCCGATCTCGACAATTTCACCGTTTCCACTCCTGACGGCGACAGGGTGCCGATTACTGCCGTTGCGAAATTGGAAGAATCGAGAGGGTTTGCCAGAATCAACCGCGTCGATGGGGTACGCACGGTCACGATTCAGGGCGATGTGGATGTGCGCGTAGCCAACGCCAATGAGATAATTTCGGATACCCGAGTTCGATTCTTGCCAGACTTCCTAAAACGACATCCTGGCGTCAGCCTGGCCGTGGAAGGTCAGGACAAGGAGGCTCAGACCACACAGGTCTCCATGATCGGCGGGTTTCTGCTTGGCTTGATCGGTCTGTTCCTGATCCTGAGTTTTCAATTCCGCAGCTATATCGAGCCGGTTGTCGTCATGGTCATCATCCCCTTCGCCTTTATAGGCGCGGTCGTTGGCCACATCGTCATGGGGCTGGATTTCACGATGCCGAGTATGCTTGGCTTCACCGCGCTCGCCGGCGTTCTTGTCAACGACTCTATCCTGCTGGTCAACTTCATCAAGGACCACCACGGGCCGAATGCCTCGCTGGCCGAAGCTGCCACCCAAGCTGCCCGGGCGCGTTTCCGCGCCATCTTTCTGACCTCGATTACCACGATTCTGGGGCTCCTGCCGATCCTGTCGGAGACCAGCCTT
>JAJFHO010000225.1 GCA_021775575.1 Hyphomicrobiales bacterium | reverse complement strand
GCCGCCTGGGAGGTCTCCAGCACGCGCGCGGCCTTTGCCGCATCGGCGGCATAACTCACGGGCGCGCCGGCGAGCAATATGATCATAAAGACCAACCATCTCAGCGACTGACACATAAAGGCCACCTGCGCACCGGCTTGCGGGGCATGGTAGCCCCGGCACCGGCGGATGTCATGCTCACTGCGTGACAGGTCATAACGAACCGCCGATAGGGGGGAGGTCGTGTGCCGGGGCTCATGGCGGCGCCATCCTTCGTGCTCATCGGGACAGTCCGCATAAAAAGGTCAACGGTAGGGAAGGCGGGCTCGCGCAAACAGATAGCCATCGTCTGTCTCATAGTGCGAGCCACATCCTTCCCGGCCGTTTCCGGTCTCTCCGTCAGTGCAACCTAGCCGAGCGGCCAGATCTCGGAGAGATATTTCCAGTTCACGAAATAGTAGAGAACGAAGGTGATGAAGAAGACGCCGACAATGATATAAGTCCCCGGCAACTGCCACGTTCCTGCGCTTCCATACTCTTTCACTGCGCCGCTCACCTGCTTCTGCGGCATCGGCCCGAGCGAGGCAACGACGTTGCTTGCGTCGACCTTCTTGCCGAACAGCACGGTGCCGACCGTGATCAGGATATACAGCGCACCGCCCACGGATGCGATGATCGCAAACAGTCCATTGAGACCCATCATCAGGAACGCGGTCGCCGGATAATCGAAGCTGATGACCGCGTCAGAGAAAGTGATGTCCCAATGACGCCGCGCAACACCGAGCGTACCCGCACCCATCATGAACAGCGATATGCCGGCAACGCCGAGGGCGAACAGATAGGGCTGCCACTTGGCAAGCTTCGGCCAGATCACCTGGCGCTGGAAAATCAGCGGCAGCACGAGATAAGTCACCGCCATGAAGGTCAGCGTGGTGCCGGCAACCACCGTGGAGTGGAAATGACCGGGCACATACAGCGTATTATGCATCATCAGATTGATCTGCTCGGTGCCGAGCACAACGCCTGAGATACCGCCGAGGAAACCGAACATAACCAGCGACAGGAACATGCCGGCAAAGGCCGGATTGCCCCACGGCGCTTTGCGCAACCATTCAAAAAGGCCGTTGACGTAGCCATTCTTGCGCTGCGCCGCCTCGATCGCGCCCGGCACGGTCATGCCATGGATCAGGCTGCCGAGAACCGCCAGATAGAGGGCGTATGAGGTGTTGAACACCCGCCATTCGGAACTCAGCCCCGGCTCCACCAGCAGATGGTGCGCGCTGGCGAGCTGCAGAAACAGGATATAGAGGAAGAAGGCCGTACGGCTGACCTTTTCCGACAGCGGTTTCGCGCCCACCGTGACGGCGATGATCAGATACCAGACAGCGACATGGGCCGCGACGTTGATCTGCTGCGAGGAATGGCCCATGGCCCACCACACCAGCTTGTACATCACCGTATCGATGTGGCCGATATAGCCGACCGACCACAGGAAAGTCGGGATCAGGATGATCGCGCCGCTGGCGATTGTGAAGACCGCGATGACCGCGGCCGTGATGGCGCCGAAGGTTACCAGAGGGACGGAGCCCTCATAGGTTCGCTCCTCCCGCGCGATGACAAGCGTGCCAAAAAACACGATACAGCCGAGCAGAGCCCCGACCGCGAACAAGATCAGCCCCAGATAGAAATGCGGCTCGGCCTTCATTGGCACATAGCTGGTGAACATGACGCTTGAGTCGCCCTGCAGCACCGCCACATTGGTCATGAGACCGCCCACGATCATCAGCGCGAAACCGACCCACGCCACCTGGGGCGCGGCCAGCCTGCAACTCAGCAGAACGGCCGAGGCGAAATAGAGAACCGCCATCTCGAAGAAAATGATCCACAGCAGCAATACGTCGAGGCCGTGCGCGGTAAGCACCAGATAGAACCAGTCGCTCGGAAGCAGATGAACGGCCGGCCATCGCGTAAGCGCGACCAGTAGACCGAAAACACCGCCGATCAGAAGGAATACGACCGCGGCAACGGCATTGGCCTTTATCAGGCGCTCCGCCGCGAGATCGATCTTGAGCCCCGTTGCCGGGCAAGTCCGGAATTTGGCGGCTATGCCGGCAATGACTCCGGTTTCAGCTGCGGTAATCGCCATTGTGTCCCCCTTTTCCGGTCACTGGGTCTTGCCAGGTTCGACCACATAAATGCGTCCGATCATCTGATGATGGCCAAGACCGCAAAATTCGTTGCAGACCACGCCGAATGTACCGCTCTCGGTCGGTGTCATCGTCACCACATGCTCGATACCTGGATGGACTTGAAGGTTGAAATTTATCGGTTGAAGCGAGAAGCCATGCTGCCAGTCGAGCGAGGAAAGATGCAGCCTGTATGTCTGCCCTTTTTCCAGCTCCAGCACCGGCCACCATTCCCACAGGCGAGCCAGCATATAGACGTCGCCGCCCGCCGGCGGCTTGACAACGGGATAGCCCGTTGTGCCGTCCTCGCGGACTTTGTACTTCTCCGCAAAATCCGTGGTGCGCTGCTCGAACACACCCGGATCGATACGGTAGGCTTCGTTCGAGAGATTCTGCTTACCTTCGATATGCCAGTAGACCATCATGAAAAACATCACGAGGCCCCACAGGAAAGCGATGGCGATCCAGACCAGCTCACCGCGCTCGATGCGCTCGTTCCACCAGATCCGTTGTTCAGGGGGTGCAATTGCCATGGCTGCGCCTCCTCACTTTGCGATTGGTATCTGTGTGAGCTCGATCAGCCCCCACATGATGTAGAAAACAGTTGGGATCACGACTCCGAGGAAAAGCAGCAGGAACGGATTGTCGAGCACCCGTTGCATGAAGGGAATCTTTACTGATTCCTTTTTTTCCGAAGCGGTTTTTGCGGCAGTCGCCATGGCAGCCCTCCCCTGACCGGCAGTGTGAATCTTTCGGGAGAGTGCCGCCGTGCTTCACGCGCCGCCTTGATTAAGATCAAGCCGAACGATCTGACGCTCCGGCTGTGGAAATCGGGTTGCGGCCCGCGCTTACGCCGGCTCGGCCAGCGCCCGGGCCACCAAATCCGCGTAACGCGGCGCAAAATCGAGTTCAAGCGCGGCATCGTGCCCCCTGTCCGACATCTTGCGCCACGTCTTTTGCAAAATGGAGATCAGCTTGTCATCGTCGCGGCCGCTGGCGAAATCCGCAAAATAATGTTCCAGAAACACCAGGCAGGCGACATCTTCCAGCGCCTGTGCCTCGGCGTCGCGCTTCAGCCCCTTCTTGCGCATAAGGAACACGACGCGCTCCGTCGGCTCGGCCGGACAGCCGCATTCGGCCATGATCGCACCGGCGATTTCCGCATGGCGCACCTTGAGATCGGCGCGCCAGCGCAAATAACCTGTCTTGTCCATCGGATAGTCCGAACGCGGGATTATCCAGCGCCGGACATGCTGGGCGCGCGCCGCGATCCGAAGCGGATCCGACGCGTCGCGATGGAGCCGGTCGAGGGTGGCCGACATGCGCTTTCCATAGATCAGTTCGCCGGGATGCATTTCGCCTTCAACCTCGACCCGTTTGGGGTCTTCCGCATTCGCGGCGTCAATGGCGGCAAACACGCGTTCAAGGCAGGACTCAGGCTCTTTCGAGTCATGGCTGGAGGATATGGCGGCGTTCATTGTCGGGTTCCCGTGACTGATTTGCGGATCGGCGTCCATGGCCGAATGGGGCAAAACTTAACGGATATCAAGCATGTGACCGCAGGGTTCGTCTACCCTGCGTGTGCCGGAGGAACAATTGAGAGAAGAGCGCGGCGTGGACGACCTGATCGGACATAATGTGGATGGCGGCGTCATCAGCGTCGAGGCCCGCCTGTTCAATTCACTCGCCCGTTTCCGGCAAGGGCCAGGGTTATGCGGAACGGTCCGACTCGCGGCCGGCGCCACCATAGGCGACCTGATGCATCAATTGCACCTGCCGGAACGGGAAGTTTTTCTGGTGCTGCGCAACGGCCGCGACATCACCCGCAGCCTGTATGACAGGATCAACACGGAGTCCGCGCTTGAAGATGGCGATGTCGTCGCCTTCTCCGGCCCCGTGCCCTATAGCTGGGGCTATGGCGCGCCGGTGGTTTAGCCCAACTTTACGGTCCGGAGCCTCAGGGCGTTGCTGACCACCGACAGGGACGACGCGCTCATTGCCGCGGCCGCGATCATCGGCGACAGCAGCAGACCGAAGACCGGATAGAGTACCCCGGCCGCGATCGGCACGCCGACCGCATTATAGGCGAAGGCGAAGAACAGATTCTGCTTGATATTGCGCATCGTCGCCCGCGACAGCCGCCGGGCCCGCACGATGCCGTTGAGGTCGCCCTTCACCAGCGTGATGCCGGCGCTCTCGATTGCCACATCGGCGCCGGTGCCCATCGCGATGCCGACATCGGCCTGGGCGAGAGCGGGCGCATCGTTGACCCCGTCTCCGGCCATGGCGACTATCGCTCCGGCCTGCTGAAGCTGCTTGACGATCCTTGCCTTCTCATCGGGAAGCACGTCGGCGCGCACCTCGTCGATACCGAGTCTCGACGCTATGGCCTGGGCGGTGCGGGCGTTGTCGCCCGTCACCATGACGATTTTCAGCCCCTCGGCGTGCAGCGCTTCGAGTGCGCCGGGCGTCGTCTCCTTGACCGGATCGGCGACCGCGACCAGGCCCGCCAGCTTACTGTCTATGGCGACGAACATGGCTGTTTTTCCCTCGCCGCGCAGGGCGTCGGCCGCGGCGGCGTGGGGCGTCGGGTCGAGGCCGGCCTTCTGCATCATTATCGCGTTTCCCAGCACCACCGGCTTCTTCGCAATCACGCCTTTGACACCCATACCCGTCACCGCCTCGAAATCATCGGTTGCGGCCAGCTTGAGATCGCGCGCCATGGCGCCTTCCACAATCGCCTCGGCGAGAGGATGCTCGCTGCCGCGCTCCAGACTGGCGGCCATCCGCAACACGTCCCCCTCCTTGAATCCCTTCAAAGCCACGACATCGGTCAATTTCGGCGCGCCCAGCGTCAGCGTGCCGGTCTTGTCGACGATCAGCGTATCGACGTCGGCGAAGCGCTCCAGATTTTCCGCATTCCTGATCAGCACGCCGGCCTGCGCGCCCCGGCCCGTCGCCACCATGATCGACATCGGCGTGGCCAATCCCAGTGCGCAGGGGCAGGCGATGATCAACACAGAGACGGCGGCGATGAAGGCGTAAGCCATTGACGGCGCCGGACCGAGCAGCGCCCACAGGACAAAGGCAAGCATGGCGACGCCCACCACCGCGGGCACGAAATAGCCCGCCACCACATCGGCAAGCTTCTGGATCGGCGCGCGGCTGCGCTGGGCCTCGGCCACCATGTTGACGATCCGCGACAGCATCGTCTCGGCGCCGACCCGCCGGGCCTCCATGACAAAGCTGCCGGACTTGTTCAACGTGCCGCCGGTCACCGGATCGCCGGAAACCTTTTCCACCGGAAGCGGCTCGCCGGTAAGCATGGATTCATCGATGGACGAGCGGCCTTCCAGGACGGCGCCGTCCACCGGGATCGAATCTCCAGGGCGAATCCGCAACCGGTCGCCGACCTGAACCGCGTCGAGGGGGACTTCCTCCTCCTCGCCGTCCGCATTGATCCTGAGGGCCGTTTTCGGCGCCAGATCGAGCAGCGCGCGAATGGCGCCTCCGGTGCGCTCGCGCGCCTTGTGCTCCAGCACCTGGCCGAGAAGCACCAGCACGATAATCACTGCGGCGGCTTCGAAATAGACCCCGACCGCACCGCCCTCGCCGCGGAAGTCTTGCGGGAACAAGCCCGGCGCAAGTGTCGCGATCAGGGAATAAAGATAGGCCGCGCCGACGCCGATGCCGATCAGTGTCCACATATTGGGGCGGCGGTTGACGAGCGACGACCAGCAGCGCTCGAAGAAAGGCTTGGCGGCCCAGAGCACCACCGGCGTGGCCAGTATGAGTTCCGCCCATGCAGCCGCGCCATATCCGAGCCACTCACGTATGGGCAGCCCAACCATCGGCCCCATGGCGATAACGAGCAGCGGGATGGTCAGCAGGCCACCGACCCACAGGCGCCTGGTAAAATCGACAAGTTCCGGGTCCGGCCCGGCATCGGCCGCCGGGATGCCCATCGGTTCCAGCGCCATACCGCATATCGGGCACGTGCCGGGCCCCTCCTGGACAATTTCCGGGTCCATCGGGCAGGTGTATATCGTACCTTCGGGCATCGGCTCCGGCTCGGGCCGGTCGCCCAGATATCTTTCGGGATCGGCTTCGAATTTGGTCCGGCACCCCTCGCAACAAAAATAATAGGGATGGCCTAGATGCACCGCCACGGGCTTGCCCGCATGCGGGTCCACGCTCATACCGCAAACCGGATCGATGAAGGTGGGCGCCTGCTCCCCCGGCTCCACAATATTCTCTTGCTGGTGATCTTGCGTCATGGCGTGGCAATTGACATCCGTCTGGATATATACCTATACTAGGTATCGGTACCTAAGTTATACAGGGAGACGCGCCCTTGTTGTCAAGCCCATGGGGGCCGGACACACCCGGAAGCCGCGAAAGGGCGGGAAGATGATTGCAATAATTTCGGACATGAACAAGCTGCCGGAAGGCCCGGAACACAAGTGAAACCACGCCACAAGGACTGCCTGTCGCGTCTGTCCCGCATCGAAGGACAGGTGCGCGGGGTTGCGCGCATGATCGAGGAGCAGCGCTATTGCATAGATATCCTCACCCAGATGCGGGCGATCAAGGCGGCGCTGAACAAGGTCGAGAGCGAAATCCTGAAAGATCACGCCGATCACTGCGTGGCCGACGCGATCAAGAGCGGTGACGCGAAAGAGCAAACCGAAAAATTCAACGAACTGGTCGAACTGATCGGCCGCTACAAACAGTAGCCCGGCCCGCGCCGGATGCCGGCCGCGCGGAGCCGCCGGCCTATCGCAAGATTCGTTGCCCTGTTCCGCTTCGCATTTAACCATGACAGACGCCGATTATGGCCGCGACCGCCGCTTGGCGGTAGTCTGGCACCTGCATGGGGCATCGCTCCATGCGCGTACCGGATTCCCGTTGGCTGTGGTGGCCTGAAACGCGATTAACCGAACGCGATACTTTGCCGTTGAAACCGTTTCGCGAGCGGAGAGGCAAGCGGGTTATCCGACAATGGAAGGCCGTGCTCTCTAACCGGAGCGCGGTCTTCCTCATTTCAGGCCCAAAATCGCGACCTCGTCCGGAGCGGCGCTGTTCCGCAGCTTCGGGATGCGGCGGCAGCCTTGCCGTATTTTCATGCATGACATGGATGCGCGACATATCGAACAACTTCGCTTTTTCAGCCCCGCCGCGCAGGATTGATTTGGCGGCACCGCAAAAGTCGGCCATAGTTACAACTCATGGGGATGCGCGGATCGATGACACAATCAGCCAAAAACCAGGTTCGCGCCGCGAATGCCGCATTCTACGCCGCCTTCCGCGAGGGAAGCATGGAGGCGATGGAGGCGTTGTGGTCACGGCGCGAGGCAATTTCCGTCTTCCATCCCAATGTCAGGGGTATCGAGGGACGTAACGCCGTCATGCGGTCATGGAACACAATTCTGGCGGAAGCAACGCCGCCCGATATCGCACCGGTGGAAATTTCGCTCATCCTGTCCGGCAAGACGGCGATGACGATCTGCGAGGAGTGGCTCGGCACGGCGCGAATGATCGCGACAAATATCTTCGCCGATGAAGATGGCGTCTGGCGCATGGTGCATCATCAGGCGACCCGGTTGCCGGCAACGCCGGACGCCGGCCGGGAAACCGACACCGGCAAGGGCCGGGGCGAAACAGGATAGGCGCGCGGCGCTCCCCGCGTCACACGCATCGGCCACCGTCGACTTCCATACATATTCCGGTGATGAACTCAGCCTCCTGCGAGCACAGGAATAGGGCCGCGTTGGCAATGTCCAGCGGCCGGCTCATCCGCCCCAGCGGGATGGTGGAAATGAACTGCTCGCGCAATTCCGGCGTATCCGGCCCGCCCATGAAGGCCTCGAGCAGAGCGGTCTCGCCGATGACCGGATTGAGGGCGCAGACGCGGATCTTGTCAGCTGCGAGTTCCCCCGCCATCGAGCGGGTCAGCGTTATGACCGCGCCCTTGGAGCCGTTATACCAGGTGAGCCCGGCGCGCGGACGCACGCCCGCGGTCGACGCGATATTCACGATCACGCCGCCGCCCCGCCGCCGCAGGGCCGACACACCATGCACGGCGCCCAGATAGATGCTCTTCACATTGGTCGCGTAGACGCGATCGAAATCTTCTTCCGACACCTCTGTCAGCGGTCCGCGTTTATGGGTCCAGCCGGCATTGTTGACGAGAATATCGACCCCTCCGAAGGCGTCCTCTGCCGCCTTGATCAGGGCCGCGACGTCATCGCTTTCGGTTACGTCGGCTTTTACGAAAACGGCATCCGCGAGCGAATCCGCGACGGCCTTGCCGGCCTCCGCGTTGATATCGGCGACGACGACCCGCGCGCCTTCCTCGCAAAACCGCCGCGCTATGCCCTCGCCGAAGCCGGACGCGGCCCCGGTAACAACGGCAATCTTATTCTCGAGACGCATGCGATCAGGCCGCGCTCAAGGCTGAGCCGCCGCTGGCCGGAAGACGTCCCGCAAGGGCATCACGGCCCAACCGCACGGCAGGCCGGGAAGCGGCGGCGGCCGGAGTTTCTTCAAGCATCATCAAAGGTCTGGCTCCCCTCCCGCGCGTCTTGCGCGGCGATCGATTTCACCTCCTTTCTAATACGCCAAGTTGCGCGGAATAATCCAGCACCTGTTTCCCCGGCCCCCAAGGCGCGAAGCCGCGAGCCGCACCGCGATTTACAACCGGACAGTCCGCCGATAGTTTCAAATCGATGTCATAACAGCCAGCCGGGGCCAGGCGCCTCATTGCGCGGACTCGCATGGACGGCTTTGAACGCTTCATTGAAGACGCCAGGGAACATGGCGGCAGTGTTGTTCTGCCCGAAGGCGGCGAGGGGCGCATTCTGCGCGCCGCACGGATGCTGACGGATGACGGCCTGGCGCGCTGCACGCTGCTGGGCAGGAAAACCGAGATCGAAACAGCGGCGGCTTCGGCGGGCGTTGCGCTGGACGGACTGGCAATCCGCGAGCCGGAGAGTGATCGGGAAGCGGGCGCTTTCGCGGACCAGATTGCGGAGGGCCGCGAACGAATGACCGGCTCAATGGCGGAGCGGCTGCTGCGCCGCCCGCTCTATTTCGGCGGCATGATGGTGGCGCGCGGCCAGGCCGACACATTGGTGGCGGGCCTGTCGACGCCGACAAGGCGGGTGATCGAGGCCGGCATGATGACCGTCGGTCTGGCGCAAGGCATAGCGACGCCCTCAAGCTTCTTCCTGATGATTGTTCCGAATTTTCTCGGCCAGGGCCAAAGAAGCTTCATTTTCGCCGATTGCGGATTCAATATCGATCCGACAGCCGAAGAGCTTGCCGACATAGCGTTGGCCTCCGCGGCCAGTGCGGCGGCGCTGCTGTCGGAGCCGCCGCGCGTGGCGATGCTATCTTTCTCGACCAAGGGCAGCGCAACCCATCCGCGCATCGACAAGGTCACGAATGCGCTCGCCCTGGCGCGCGGGCGCGCGCCCGACCTGCTGATCGACGGTGAATTCCAGGCCGACAGCGCGCTGACCCCGGCCGTCGCCGCCGTCAAGCTGAAAGAGGAAAGCGCGGTGGCGGGCCGCGCCAATGTGTTGATCTTTCCCGATCTCGATTCCGGCAATATCGGCTACAAGCTCACCCAGTATATGGCCGGCGCGCGCGCCATCGGTCCGGTGCTGCAGGGTTTCAATCGCCCGATCTGCGATCTCTCGCGCGGCGCCAGCGCCGAAGACGTGATGGCCGCCGCCGTCATCGGGCTCTACCGGGCGCGGCGCGGCGCGGCCTGATCCGTCTCAGCCGGCGGCCGCGGCGCGATTGGCAACGATAACCGCAAGCGCCGCCGAGGCGAGCCGCGCGGCCGGCGGGTCGGCCCGGCTGGTCAGCAGGATCGGCACTTTTGCACCGAGAACGATACCGGCCGCGCAGGCCGCCATGAAATGCACCATCATCTTGAACAGCGCATTCCCTGTAGTGATCTCAGGGACAATGATGGCGTCTGCATGACCCGCGACAGGATGCGAGACCGCCTTGATCTTCGCAGCCTCCGGCGATACCGCGAGATCGAAGGCAAGCGGTCCGAGGATGTCTGCCTCTTTGACGTTCTGCTCTGCCCAGAAACTGAGACGGTGCATCTGCATACTTGACGGAACGGACTCTGTCGGCTCCTCAGTCGCGGAAAGAAGGGCAACCCTGGGCCGTTCGATGCCGATGGCACGGGCGATATCCACGACATTGAGGACGATTGCCTGCAGGGTCTCGTCGTCAGGGGCTACATTCAGTGCTGCGTCTGAAATTATGATCGGTTTGTCGAGGAGCGGCGCCGTCATTACAAACACGTGCGACAGGCGCCGTCCGGTCCTCAAGCCGGCCTCCTTGTTGAGAATAGCCCGCATGAATGCATTCGTGTGCACATGACCCTTCATCAGGGCATCGACTTCACCGGCCCCGGCTGCGAACGCGGCTTTATCGGCCGCAACCATCTCATCATCGGCATCAATGATCTGCACGCCGGAAAGGTCCCATGCCATTGCGCCGGCATGCGTTTCGATATCGTCGCGCTTACCAAACAGAACCGGCTCAAGAATTCCGGCACGAACTGCGGCGTAAACGCTGTCCATGACCAAAGGCGTTCCGGCATTGACGATGCCGGTGCGTATCGGCGCCAAGCGCGCGGCCGCGTCCAGTAACAATGCGGGGCACTCAACTGTCGCTCCGGTCGTCACTGCTCGGCTAAGCGCCCTGCTGCGGACGCATGTCACCAGGATCGATCCCGGCGACCTCGACGGGCGTCTTCATGGCATCGCGGCGGAAGGGTTCGCCGAGTTCCTGATTGAGAATGACCTCGATGAATGTGGTGACGCCGTCCGCCTGAGCGTTGCAAGCCTCCGTCAGCACATCGGTGAGTTGCTGCTGCGTCGTGACACTCACACCCTTGAGACCGCAGCCTTCCGCCACTTTGGCGTAGCTCAAATGCGGATCGAGCTCGGTGCCGACGAAGTTGTCGTGATACCAAAGCGTCGTGTTCCGCTTTTCAGCGCCCCATTGATAGTTGCGGAAGATGACCATGGTAATGGCCGGCCACTCCTCGCGCCCCACGGAGCTCATCTCGTTCATGGAGATGCCGAAGGCGCCGTCACCGGCAAATCCCACCACCGGCACATCGGGACAGCCGATCTTGGCGCCGATGATCGACGGGAAGCCATAACCGCAGGGGCCGAACAGGCCCGGTGCGAGATATTTGCGGCCCTCCTCAAAGGACGGATAGGCATTGCCGATCGCGCAATTGTTGCCAATGTCGCTGGAAATGATCGCGTCTTTCGGCAGGGCTGCCTGAATGGCCCGCCACGCATGGCGCGGGCTCATCCGCTCGGGCTCGCGGTCGCGGGCGCGCTCGTTCCATGTAGTGCCCGGATCGTCATCCTCGTGATCCATGCCGGAAAGCGCCTGCAGCCAGGCTGACTTGGTCTGATGAATGAGGTCTTCGCGCTCCTTGCGGCCCGCGTCGCCGGCGCCCGAAGAAAGTTGCGCCAGAATCTGCTCGGCAACCATTTTTGCATCGCCCTGGATTCCGACTGTGACTTTCTTGGTCAGTCCGATGCGGTCGGCGTTGATATCGACCTGAATGATTTTCGCGTCCTCGGGCCAGTAGTCGATGCCATAGCCGGGAAGGGTCGAGAAGGGGTTCAGACGATTGCCCAGCGCCAGAACAACGTCAGCCTTTGCAATCAGTTCCATGCCTGCCTTGGACCCGTTGTAGCCCAACGGCCCGCAGGACAAGGGATGGCTGCCGGGAAAGGCGTCATTATGCTGGTAGTTACAGCACACCGGGGCGCTGAGCCGCTCAGCCAACGCCTTGGAGGCTTCGATGGCGTCACCAATGACGACACCGGCGCCGTTCAGGATCACCGGGAATTTCGCCTCCGACAAAATCTTTGCCGCTTCCGCGATCGCCTGGGGTCCGCCGGCAGGTCGTTCAAAACGCAGAATCTGGGGAAGCTCGACATCGATCACCTGGGTCCAGAAATCGCGCGGCACGTTGATCTGCGCCGGCGCCGATCCGCGCCAGGCTTTGGCGATCACACGGTTCAGGACTTCCGGAATACGGTCGGCGTGGCGGACCTCTTCCTGGTAACAGACCATCTCACGGAACATCGCCATTTGTTCGACTTCCTGGAAACCGCCCTGCCCGATCGTCTTGTTCGCGGCCTGCGGCGTCACAAGCAGCATCGGCGTGTGATTCCAGTAGGCCGTCTTGATCGGCGTCACGAAACCCGTCACGCCCGGACCATTCTGGGCCACGGCCATCGCCATCTTGCCGGTCGAGCGGGTGTATCCGTCTGCGATCAGCGCCGCATTGGTCTCGTGGGCACAGTCCCAGAATGTAATTCCCGCCTTGGGAAACAGGTCCGAAATCGGCATCATGGCCGAGCCGATAATACCGAAGGCATGCTCGATGCCGTGCATCTGGAGGACCTTGACGAAGGCCTCTTCTGTGGTCATTTGGGTCATTGCCTCTAACTCCTTCAGATTCCCTAACCATGCCCAGTTGGCGGCGGCCCTGTCCTCGGCCGGCCCTATACCAGCCCGTGAACGAACCGATGATCCTGAATATGCTGGTGCCGCCATTCGCGGTCAGGACCTCGGCCAAGGCCTCATTCGGCCTCATCCGCATCATTCGTCTCGTTAAAAAAAAATCGCACCGTCCCTGCAAGGGCGATGCTGCTCCAACATTAATTGCCTCATTATTGAGACCATTTGTCCCAATAAGCACAATTTATCTCAATAAAAACTGTATTGGCTATGCCTGTCAATGGACCAAATTCTGGCATTCTATGGGGCCAGTTCCTTCCAGAGCGGGCGAGGAGGCACCCCAGCCTCCATTATTTGCCTCTATTTGACGAGCCCCCAAATTTGCGCCAGTTCCTTGGCTGCGTTCATGAGGCGAGGAGCAACACCGATTGCGCGCTCACGGGAAATACGCACTGAGGGGCCATGCATGGCGAGCGCGGCAAGCACCCGACCGGACTGATCGAAGACCGGAACGCTGATGGCCGCGACACCCGGCGCAAACTCCTCCAGATTGAGCGCATAGCCCCGTTCCCGGATTTCGGCGCAGGCCTCTTCGAGGGCCGCGGCGTCGGTGATTGTTTTTTCGGTATGCGCCTTGAGATTCGCCGAGGACAGCAGCCTGACCCGAAGACTGTCGGGCAAATGGGCAAGGATGACCTTGCCGCCGGCGGCGCAATGCGCCGGGATTCTGCTACCTACGCGCAGATGTATGCGCAGGTCCCAATCGCATTCAATGCGCTCGAGATATATAAATTCCATGCCCTCGAGGATGCCGATATTGCAGGTTTCCTGTACATCGTCGACAAGCTTCTGCAGCACATTGTGAACTGGCGCGCTCTGATTCCGGCTATACATCGCCGAAAGGGCCAATTTTGCTAGTTGCGGGCCGACGGAAAAGCGGTCTCGAACCGGACCGCGCGCAATCAGCTGGGCTTTTTCAAGCTGCAGCAGAATCCTGTGCACCGTCTGGCGCGGCAGCCCCGTGCGCTCCGACAAGTCCGGAAGTCCGATCGGCTGCGCCTGTATTGTCACCGCATCCAGAACCAGAAGCGATTTCTCCAGAGCCGACCCCTTGCCTCCGCTTGAATGTCCACCCGCCATCTATGGCTGTCCCCACCGCCCCGCATCGAAAGCTCGCAAAGCATAGCGCGCCTTCGGCATTTTTCAATCTACGGCGCCGAGCGTTGTTTACTGGAAGATTTGCTGCGTTATATCCCCGAACCCTGACTACTCCAGGGACAATGAGAACGCTATCCATCATATTGACACACCCTGTTGCGCTGTCATCGCGCGCGGCGGGGAATGACCGGCAGGGTTAGCCGGCATCGTTGGTGAGGGCCCAGGCTTGCGCGATTCTGTCAGCCTTTTCCTGCATGCTGGGCAAGTAGCTGAGCGCCTTTTTCTTGCCCATTCTCGTGACCGGAGCGTGAACGGCCAGGGCGGCGACCGGCTTGCCGCCGGCATCGTGGATGGCGACCGCCATGGCCGTCAGGCTGTCGACATATTCCTGATCGTTGAAGGAATAGCCTTCTGATCTGATTGCGGTGAACGCCTCCTCCAGCGCGTCCGGGTCGGTCATGGTGTTCGCGGTGAAACGGGGCAGCGGGCGCGCATTGAGCATGCGCGTGCGCACATTCTTGTGCTGATGGGCCACAAGCAGCTTGCCGATGGCCGTGCAATGAAACGGAACCCGGCTGCCCGCCTGCAACTGCAGCCGCAGCGGGGATGACCCTTCCAGCCGTTCGATATAAACAACCTCGTCCTGATCCAGGACGCCGACATTGCAAGTTTCCCGGGTTTCATCCACCAGCATTTCGAGCACCGCACGAACCGGACTGGCGGAGTTCAGACTTGTCAGAGCCCGCACGGCCAGCCGCGTCAATGCGGGTCCGACCACGAAATGGTCTTTTTGCGGAGCGCGCAGGATCAACTGGTCCGCCGCCAACTGGCGCAGGATTCGGTGGATCGTTTGCCGCGGAAGATCGATCGTCTTCGCAATGTCCGCAAGGCTGGCGGGCCGCTCGCTTTGCGTCAGATAGTCTAAAACAAGGAGCGCCTTTTTCAGCGCCGAGCCCTGTTCGGCGGATTTTCCTGGATCTGATGGTTTGAGCATTCTGACAAGAACAATCTTTCTCGCGGCGCCCTCGGCTCCCAGCCGGCCCGCCTTTGACGCAGTCGCCTGAATTCCATTGACAGGCCGTATATAGTGATAAAAAATATGACATAACGTCCCGATATATGCAATATTTACGATAAATGCGCCTTCTCCTACCGTCATAGTCTTTGCTGACTGACTGAAAGAGGCAATAACAATGGTTCAGGCCACAGCACAGAAATCACCTGAAGAGCCCGATGTGAATGTCATCATATCGGGTCTGATCGAGCGTGGGCGCGCCGCGATGGAGGCCTATGAGAATCATGACCAGGCCCGGATCGACGACGCGGTAACGGCGCTTGCCTGGTCGATCTACAAACCCGAGCGCGCCCGGGAACTTGCCGAACTGGCTGTCGAGGACACCGGCCTCGGCAACGTTCCTTCCAAAGTCACCAAAAATACGCGGAAAATTTTTGGCACATTGCGTGATCTTTCGCGGGTGAAATCCACGGGTATTATCGAGCAATTGCCGGAAAAAGGGCTGGTCAAATACGGCAAGCCGGTTGGCGTTGTCGCGGCGGTCTGCCCGTCGACGAATCCGGCCGCGACGCCGGTGAACAAGGCCATGATGGCGCTGAAGGGCGGCAATGCCGTGATTATCGGGCCGTCCCCGGCCGGTCTCGCGACAACCGCGCGGACCGTGGAGCACATGCGCTCGGAGCTGAAAAAGAGCGGCCATCCGGAGGATCTGGTTCAGGTCTTGCCGGCGCCGGTTTCCAAGGCGCTGACGCAGGCCCTGATGGAGGCGTGCGATCTCGTGGTCGTTACCGGATCGCAGAACAACGTCAAACGGGCCTATTCCAGCGGGACCGTCGCAATCGGGGTCGGGGCCGGCAATGTCCCGGTGATTATCGACTCGACAGCCGACCTTGACGACGCGGCGGCAAAGATCTGCGCCTCGAAGATATTCGATAATTCGACATCCTGCTCGTCGGAGAATTCGCTCGTTATTCTGGACGATATCTATGAAGCGGCAATCGCTGCTCTGGAGCGTGCGGGCGGCTACCGCTCAACCGGGGCTGAAAAGACGAAGATCGTCGACACGCTCTGGGTCGACGGCCATTTGAACCGTCACGTGATCGCCAAGGATGCCGACATATTCGCCGACGTCGCCGGTTTGGCGGACGAAGCCAAATCCAGCAAGTTTTTCATTGTCGAGGATGACGGTATCGGCCCCGACCATCCCCTGTCGGATGAGAAACTCTCACTTGTCCTGACCGTGTACAGAGCCAAGGACTTCGCTGAGGCCAAGGACAAGGTGCGCCAAATTCTGGAATTTAAAGGCATCGGGCATTCGCTGGGTATTCACACAGCCAATTCCGATCACGCCCGTGAACTGGCTGAGGAACTTGATGTTGTTCGGGTTATCGTCAATCAGGCGCATACCTTCGCCAATGGCGGCAGCTTCGACAATGGCTTGAATTTTACCCTGTCGATGGGGTGCGGCACGTGGGCCGGCAACAGCATTTCCGAGAATCTGAATTACAGAAACTTCATCAACATCACCCACCTGGTGACGACAATCCCCGAGGACAAGCCGTCCGAAGAGGAGCTTTTCGGAGGCTATTGGGCTAAGTTCGGAAAATAACAAAGACAAAAATAGCGGAGCACCCCATGAATTTCGAGGAACATGCGGCGAAGCCGCTTCTGGCGGCGGCGGGAATTTCAGTTCCCGAAGGAGGCGTGGCGACAAGCGCGGATGACGCCGCCGCGCTGGCGCAATCGCTCGGGCCCTGTGTGGTCAAGGCCCAGGTGCCCACGGGCAAGCGCGGCAAGGCGGGCGGCATTGCGCTGGTCGATACCGGCGATCAGGCGCGCGAAGCGGCGGCGCGTATTCTCGGCATGGAAATCGCCGGACTGACGGTGAAGTCCGTGCTGGTCGAGCAGCAGGTTCCGATCGCAAAGGAATTCTACGCCGCGGTCCTCAACGATTCCGACAGCAAGGGACCGCTGCTGCTGTTTTCCTCCGAGGGCGGCATGGATATCGAAGAGATCGCCGCCAATCATCCCGACAAGCTGACGCGATTTCCCGTCGATATCCGCAACGGCATCGAGGCCGGCGCGCTGGAGCAGGCGCTGCCGCCAATCGACGGCGTCAGCGGCGCGGACATGGCCGCGGTCCTGACCAAGCTCTACAGCGCCTATTGCGCCAACGACGCGGAGCTGATGGAAATCAACCCGCTGGTGGCGACGCGGGACGGGCGGATCATGGCGCTCGACTGCAAATTCACGCTCGACGATTCGGCGATCCGCCGGCACGAAGAGCTGGCCAAGACCGGCGCGCCTGAAAAACTTACCGAGCTCGAGCAGCGCGGCCAGGAGATCGGCTTCAAATATATCGAGCTCGACGGCAATGTCGGCGTGCTCTCCAACGGCGCCGGCCTCACCATGACGACCATGGACGCCGTCTCGCACTATGGCGCGGAGCCGGCCAACTTTCTCGAGATTGGCGGCCATGCCTTCGTGCTCGGCAAACAGGCGCTGGAAGTCGTGCTCGCCAATCCGCGCGTCGACGCCCTGCTGATCAATTTCTGCGGCGCTATCGCGCGCACCGACGTGATGACCAGCGGCGTTCTGGAAGCCTGGGACGATGTGGACCCGCAGGTGCCCGTCTTCTGGGCGATCAGCGGCACCGGCGAGGACGACGCGCGCGCGATGCTGAAGGAGAAACTCGGCGTCGCCCCCTACCCGACCATGGATGACGCGGTGAAGGCCGCGGTGGAGGCGGTCAAATGATTGTCCGTGGACATGAGAGCGTCCTGGTGCAGGGCATTACAGGTACCCAGGCCACCTTCTGGTCGGAGCGCATGAAGGAATATGGCACCAAGGTGATCGGCGGCGTGAACCCGAAAAAGGCAGGGACGCAGCATCTCGGCCTGCCGGTCTGGGGCTCGGCGACGGACGCCGCCGCGGGCCAGGACAGTCCGATCGACTGCTCCTGCATCATTGTCCCGCCGCCCGGCGTGAAGCCGGCGGCGCTCGACGCGCTGGAGGCCGGCATCAAGAAGATCGTGATCCTGACCGAGCATATCCCGGTCCACGACACCATGTATTTTCTGAGCGCCGCGCGCGAGGCGGGCGCCCAGGTCATCGGCCCCAATACCGCCGGAATCGCGACGCCCGGCGAATGCTTTGTCGGCTTCATGCCGGCCTTCAACGAGCGCGTGTTCAAGCCCGGCCATATCGGCGTGATATCGCGTTCGGGCAGTCTCGGCACGCTGGTCTGCCTGAATATGGTTCAGGCGGGTTTCGGCATTTCCGCCTTTATCGGCATCGGCGGCGATCCCGTCATCGGCACGACGACGCGCGACGCGCTGCAATGCCTCGACGAGGACCCGAACACGCAAGGGATCGCTCTTATCGGTGAGATTGGCGGCGGCATGGAAGAGGAAGCGGCGGAATATGCGCGCGGCATGACCAAGCCGATCGTTTCCTTCATGGCCGGCGCGGCCTCGCCGCCGGGCAAGAAGATGGGCCATGCCGGCGCCATCGTCATGGGCGACAAGGGCTCTTACGCGGGCAAGAAAAAGGCGCTCGAGGCCGCCGGCGTCAGTGTATTGGCGACACCCTCGTCCCTGCCCGATGTGCTGAAAGAACGGCTCTCCGGATAGAGCGCCGACTTGCTAAGAACCTCTCCCGCGCATCGACGGGCTGAGGCGCAAGTAGACATAGCCGCCCGCCGCCAGCGTGGCGGCGGCGACGCTGAGCAACGCCAGATCGTAACCGGAAACGGCCACCAGCCCGGCAAACAGCGCCGGGAAGGCGAGCGAGCCGAGGAACACCAGCGTCATGACGCCGGAGGTGGCGCCGGCGACCCGTTCCGGCCCCGCAATATCCGCGACCAAAGCCAGAAAAACACCGTTCCAGCTGAAGCCGGCCGCGCCGAACCAGCAGCCGAGCGCGATGAGGGCAAGGCGCGGCCAGCCGGGCGTTACGAAGATGGCGGTGGCCACGCAGGCCGCCGCCAGGAAGCCCAGCAGACCCAGCACGATATCGGGGCGCGTCCGGTCCGCGACATAGCCCCAGCCAAGCCGCGCCAGCACGCTCGCAACCATCGCCGCGCTCAGCACCAGCCCTGCTTCAACCGGGCCAATGCCCGCCCGGTCGACGAAAAACGTCACCATGACCGCGCCGAAGGCATATTGCATGCCGGAATATACGAGACCGGTAAGCCCGAGCGCGCGCAGGCGGGGAGCCTTGATGACGAGCGCAACCGGCGAAAACAGACTTCGTGGCCAGAGCGGATGGTGCCCTTGCCGGCCGGCATCGAGCCGGGCGCGCCAGGGTTGCACGGCGAGCGCGGTGGCGAGACAGAGCGCGCCCATTGCAAGGGCAGCGCCCTGCCAGCCGAACTCCAGCGCCAGCGGCGGCGCGACCAGCCCGCAGAGAGCGCCGCCCGCCGGCACGCTGGTCTGCTTGATGGAGAAAACGCCGCCGCGCTGGCCGGCCGACGTCATGGCGGTCAGCAGCTGGCCACTCGACGTGTTGCCAGGTCCATAAGCGAGGCCGATCAGCACGGCGCTCGCCGCTGCCGAGGAAAGCGTTCCTCCGGCCAGCGCAAAAAGCCCGGCGGCGGCGAAGACAAGCGCGCCCTGGCTGGTGCGCAGCGCGCCGAACCGCGCGACCAGACCGGGCGCGATCATGGAGGAAAATGCGGCGGCGGCGTAGGTGAGCGCCGCGTAAAGCCCGATATAGCGCGCCGGTATTTCCAGCGTCTTCGACGCGATGGGCGCAACCACCGGCAGCACCATCGACGCCAGGATAACCAGCGCATATGTCACGAACATGGTGACGACCGCCGCGGCAAGGAGCGGCGCGTCTGCCGGTTTTTTCAAAGGCACGCTTTCCCCCCGTAGCAGCGCGGCTATAATCACGCCCTGCGCAACTAGCATGGAGCGCAACAAACCAGAAGGATCAAACAGGGCCCGCGTGCCCCGTATTTCAAAGGGCTCCCGACAATGTTCACCATCTATGGCCGCACCAACTCCTCCAATGTGCGCAAGGTTCTCTGGCTGCTTGCCGAGCTTGGCATCGACGACTATGAGCGGCTCGACTATGGCCGCGGCTACACGCCCTGCTCGTCGCCCGAATATGTGGCGCTGAACCCGAACATGGTCGTGCCGACGCTGGTCGACGGCGATCTGGTCCTTTGGGAGTCGAATACGCAGCTGCGCTATCTGGCCGGCAAACAGGGCCGCGACGATCTTTATCCTTCAGACATCGTCGCCCGCGCCAGGGTCGACATGTGGCTCGACTGGCAGCTCAGCACGGCGCTGAACGGCTTCCGCGTCCTGTTTCAGGGTCTGCATGTGAAGGATGAGGCCTTCACCGACCCGAAGGGTCTGGAGAGCGCGCACAAGCAGGCCACGACTTCGATGGGAATCCTCGACGCGCATCTCGCCAAAGACAATGCCTATATCGCGGGCGAAAACCTCACAATCGCGGATTGCTGTCTCGGCATGTATGTGCACCGCTGGTTCGCACTGCCCATCGAGCGGCAGGATTTTCAGGCGTTGGCTGCATATTATGAACGGTTGAAGGAACGTGATCCGTTCCAGAAATGGATTGTGGGTCAGGGCGTATGATGAAAAAAATAGGCATGATCGGCGGGCTGAGCTGGGTTTCAACAGCCGACTATTACCGCCTCATCAATACGCTCACGCAAGAGGCTCTTGGCGGTGTCAGTTCAGCGCACCTGATTCTTGAAAGTGTGAACCGTCAGAAATACGTGGAAGCTGTCATCAAACGAGGGGACGATGCAACGGCTTCCCGGATGATCCGCGATGCCGCGCAAGCTGTTGAACGCGGCGGTGCGGACTTCATTGTCATCACCTGCAATGGCGCGCACCGTTTTGTGCCCGACGCCGAACCGCATATTTCAATCCCGTTCCTGCACATCGCCGAGGTTACAGCAGACGCGATCAAACAAGCGGGACTCAGCACCGTGGCGCTTCTGGGGGTGCGT
>JAJFHO010000224.1 GCA_021775575.1 Hyphomicrobiales bacterium | reverse complement strand
CATCCTTATGGGGGTGGGCGCGGCGTCCTTGGCGGCGGCGAATGCATGGTGATCCGGTGGCCAACCACGCAGGATGCCCTTGAAAGCGTCCACGAATATGGAGGCCTTTCCGACATGGTGCCCGCCGTCAGGCCAACCGTTCCCGTACATATCATCGCTGAGGCGAACGGTTAGCTCGCAACGAGCATCATACCGTTCCCATCCATTTATATTTTGAGAGGGCCTAAAATGAGCAAACTCGCTAGACAAATCACACCCGACGAAGTCGCGGCATACAACAACGCCGGAGTCGTTCTCTTGCGCGGCGTACTTGACCTGAAGGCGATCAACAGCGTGCGCCGCTGTATCGATGAAGCGGTTGGAACACTCGGACAGAGCCCAAGCGGTTACGATATCACCGCCATTACCCGGGCCGCTGAGCAGGAAGATATGCGCGCACTGGAAGCCGAAAGCGACGGTCAGCACGACGTCGCCGGCATTATTGACTATGCCAAGTCGACGGGAAAGCCATTCCTTTTCGATGAACCTGCCGAAGGCGGCAAAGGCAGCTATTTTATCGATACCGGCGTCGCCGCGAGGCTGAAGGAATTTCGCCGTTTCTCGCTTGCCGGCGCGGCTCCCGAGATAGCCGGCGCGTTGCTTGGATCGGAACAAGTCAATTTCTTTGGCGATCAGATCTTCGTCAAGGAGCCTGGCACGCGCGAACGCACGGCGTTTCACCAGGACGCCACCTATTTCGAGATCGAGGGCAATCAATGCTGCGTGCTGTGGATCCCCGTCGACCCGGTAACCCTTGAAAACGGCGCCATGATGTATGTGCGCGGGTCCCATAAGGACGGAAAGTGGTATCAGCCCAACGTCTTCTTCTCCCAGGCGCCGCTTCCCGGCGCCGAGGGCGACGAGCTTCCCGACATCGAAGGGCATTTAGACGACTATGACATTGTCCATTTCGATGTTGAGCCCGGCGACGTGATCGTTCACGACTACCGCACGGTTCACGGCACTGGCGGCAATATGAGCCGCTATCAGGTCCGGCGGGTGGCTTCGGTCCGCTATTGCGGCGACGATATCCGCTTCAAGACGCGGCCCTGGGCGCCGAAACAGCTTCACCACAAGCAACGGCTGCCGGACGGGAGCCGATTATGCGCGCCCGATTTCCCTGTGGTGTGGAGACGCGAAGCAGAACCAATTGCAGCCTAGATGGGGCAGCGGGCACTTCGCCGCCGTAAGGATGGCTCCGATGCGGCGGCACCCTTAACCGGGGAAGAAACGGTCCCGAGACGCCAGGCGGACGATGGAGTCAAGGTAACCGGAAGGCATTCAGCGATCGACATGCTGGTGACGCTGCTTGATCACGCGATTACACAAGGCGCGATTCTGAAACTTCCGAAATTCGTCCGCCTGATCACTTTGGCGCGGCAGGAGCTGGTGGAAGACATACCGGACTTCCGGTCGCCAGAGGATAGAACAGAGGATTAGGCGCGGCTGACAGACTTGGGACTCCGCGCCAACGGATTGACTGCGAAAATTGGAGAATATGATGGCGCAAAGACAAGAAAGCAGCGAGCGATGACCAGAGTTTTCACGGTAAGATTGGCGCGTCCTGTGTTCCAGACGGCTGTCGTTGAAGTTACGGCCTTGAATCGCGCGAGCGCCAACCGCAAGGCACTCAGGCATGCGGCGGCGATCGCGAATTCGGACTGGGTAACGCGTGAATTCAATCACCACGAATACGGCGTTCATGTAGAGGACGTTATCGACAATCAGGCGATTTATGAAAATTCCGCCAGGCCCCACCGGGAGATCAGGGAATTCCGTTACGGAGGGGTATCGGGCAGTGCTATCAGATATGTCCTTTTGGCTGCGGACCTGAAAGCCAAGGAGGGCTATTTGCTGTCGCAACCCTGGTTCGCCAACACCAGCAACATGCTGCAGGGCGATCTGTGTTCCGACTGGTCGGAACCACTGGAGTTCATCGCCGAGAATGACGGCCTCGACGCTGGCACATTTTCAACCGCTACCACGCATGAGTTCCTCAACGGCGGGGCAAGCAACGAGAATATCATCGAATTTCCGGTCAGCCCGTTGGACGAAGAAGTGGTTGAGTCATCGTCCTGACCCGGCCCCGCAAATGCCATGCCGGCCGCATGTGAGTTCTTCAAGCCAATTGGGTCCAGTCCAACCCGGGCCTCCGGCGGGCTCCACTTGATCCTCCGGCACGGCCGGCAGCTGGTGACGCGGCCAAAATGCGGCCCGCGCATGCGGCAAAGCCGGCGCGCTTACCCAGCGACCGCCATGCCCAAGCTCTTTCGAGACGGGTGGATCTTGCACTAATCCCGGCGCACTGCCCCTTGGCCGGCTATGACCAGCGAGCCACGGCTTGACTTCGACGCATAACAGAGCCGCCAGGAATGGCTCAGAAATGAAAAGGCCGAAAGGGCCTTAGCCCTTCCTGCCGAGACCCATTTTCTTCGCCAACGCCGATCGGGCGGCGGCGTAGTTGGGTGCAACCATCGGATAGTCGTAGGGCAGCCCCCACTTCTCGCGATACTGCTCCGGTGTCAGGTCGTAATGTGTCCGCAGATGCCGCTTGAGACTCTTGAACTTCTTGCCGTCCTCAAGACAGATCAAATAATCCGGCGTAACGGATTTTTTAATCGATACAGCCGGCGTAAACTGTTCAACCCCCTGCATCAATTCTCTCTGAGCAGCTTTCCGAAGTGCTTCGGAAACACCGTCTATAAGCGCCGGAATATCACCGGCAACGATCGTATTGTGGCTTACATAGGCCGCTACAATATCTGCGGTCAGTTCAACCATTTCGATTTTGTCGCCGCTGTTGGCATCTGGCTCATTGCTCATTAAATGTTTCCTCTGTTTTCTGGAACAATCGAAAGAACCGGTTCGCAAAGCAAACTCAATTGTCCGTATACTCATTTTCCTCTGCTTAGCATACGGTGCGACCGTAATGCCAATACAACCTTGAGTTAATATAACCGGCCACCCTGGACCTGCACCGCAAACCGCATTGGAGACCTTGTTTCGTGATGATGATCGTCGGCAAGTCAACAGCCACAGACGAGCTTGGCTGGCTTGGTCGAGGCATCCGCAACGTGCGCGCGCCTTCAGTTGCGTGCACACAGGCTTCGCCGTCGGATTGCATATCGGGGCCGGGAATTCCTCCACGCTGGAAATAAGGCTGCCGCGGCTCCCGCCACAACGATTGACAAGGCCGTCCCATATTTGCCGACAATATGTTCCGGCCGATCGCTTCAGCCAAATAATTACTTTGAATCAACGGCTTGCTAAAGGGCCTCATGAACATCCCCCGCACATGCGCGCTGCCTTCGGGACGCAGCTGCCAAGATGCCGCAATCATACTAGGGTGATTCTGCAATTCTGTGTGAATGTAAAGGGCATGGCTCAGCAATGTGAAGATCAGTTGTAATCCGGGTGATCAATGCTTGTGCTCAAACGCCAAGAGCAACAGTCGAGGGTCAGACCAAACCCCTGAAGAATGCGGTCATCTAGTGCAATGGTAACCCGAGCGGACCAGCACTCTAGTGCCAGCATCAGAGGAAACACTTTTTCCAGAATAAGGGCAATTACCGGCGGCGGTTTGCTCGATCCAGCCATGAGGACACGTCGCCGGAGTGATCCGATATACGTCAATTGCCTCAGGCTGGCAGAGACCCGGATCCATAAAGGTCGGGTTTCAGCCGCGGTAGCGGCCCGGTTCTCCCCCCTACCGAAGGTCCGCCCTGCTGAAGTCTGCAATTAACAGTTGGTCAAGCTGCCGGGCATAATCTGGTTTGTGTTGTGCGGGGGGCGCATCTGTACCGGAATTAACCGCGCAGAGTAATTGCTGGCAATCCTTGATCTTTTGTTGCCCACTTTGTGGACATTTTTTTATTGTATCGGTTTGTTTCGCGAGCGAAAATCACCCGCCACGGCAGAGAATCGCTACTCAAGGGCAGGGAACCGGCCGGTACACGCTTCCGACGGTGCGCAGTGAGCTAGGGGACCGAGGGAATGCTGCGACATAGTCTATTGCCGTTTGGAATGGCCGTAGCCTTCGCTTTCGGCTTTTTCCTGATATGGGCGCTGCCGATCTATGGTCCGGAGGCGCCAATGGAGACAGCATTGCTGGACCGCGCCGGGTCAAGGCAATCATCGACACATTTCAAATTGCCTGAGCTCGTTGTCGACCCGCCCGCGCAGGTCACGATCCTCCGGCCGCCGATCTCCGAGTGGCAAACCTATTCGACGCGTCCGATCGTGCCGCCGTCGGTGCCAATATCGCGTCCGCTGACACGGCTTGTCGCCTTCACATCCTCGCCCTTTCCCTATGCCGGGCAGGTGCCGCGCACCGACAAGCCCTTCCTGAATTTCCAGGAAGAAGGCCGGCAGGCTCACAAGACTTTCAGCGGCCGCGTCTACTGGGCAGACAAGACCTATAGCGACCGCCGGGTTCTCTTGCACATGCCCAAGGGGTTCAACGTCAGCAAGCCCGGAGTCATTGTGCTGTTTTTCCACGGTCATGGCGCGACTCTCGAGCGCGACGTCGCCGCCCGGCAGCGCGTGCCGGCCCAAATCTCGGAATCGGGCGTGAATGCGATTCTCGTTGCCCCCCAATTTGCCGTCGACGCCAGAGATTCCAGTGCCGGCAATTTCTGGCAACCCGGAGGAACCAAACGTTTTCTGCATGAAGTCGCCGACAAGCTCGCCGAAATTCAAGGGGATCCCGCGACCCGGCAAATCTTCGCCAAAATGCCCGTGGTCATCGTCGGCTACAGCGGCGGCTATGTTCCCACCGCCTGGTCGCTGGCCAGGGGCGGTATCGACGATCGCGTAAAAGGCGTCGTTTTGCTCGACGGACTTTACGGCGAGGTCGACAAGTTCGCCTCGTGGATCGCCGGCGGCAGATCGGCCTTTTTCCTGAGCGCCTTTACCGACTCGACCCGGAAGGGCAACAGCGCTCTGCAGGAGGCCCTGCAGCGGAAGGGAATTCCCTTCAAGACGGAGATCGAGGCCAGCCTTAAGCCCGGCAGCATCACATTCATCGAGGCCGATGAGGAACACCGGGATTATGTGACGCGCGCATGGGCGACTAATCCGATCAGCGACGTGCTTTGGCGGATGTCCGGCCCCGACCGGCTTGCCGGGAAAGTTCAATCGGCGCCATTTGAGACTGCGCTCGCGGAATAGCCTGCTGTGGTTCCCGAAGGACTATTCGCTCAAAAGAGCCAGTCGCTGCTTGCCCGCGCCGCGGCCGCCAAGTAACGTGTGATCCGGGTACGGAAGAAGCAACCGAGTAGCCATGGCAAGCATGCGCGGCGAAAGCCGCTCTGGCCGGCGCCAGCGCAAACTTGTGGGGATCACCGCTTTTACGGCGAGCGCGATTGCCGTGGCGGACATGGTGGGCATTGGCGTGTTCACCAGCCTGGGATTTCAGGTACAGGGCATTCAATCGGCCTTTTCGATTTTGATGCTGTGGATCGTCGGCGGGATCGTCGCGCTCTGTGGCGCCCTGTCCTACGGCGAACTCGCGGCCGCCTTTCCACGATCGGGCGGCGAGTATAATTTTCTGTCCCGCGTCTATCATCCCGCGCTCGGCTTCATGGCCGGCTGGTTGTCGGCGACGGTCGGGTTTGCGGCGCCGATTGCGCTCGCGGCAATGGCGTTCGGCGCATATTTCAATGGCGTCGCGCCGGGTTTGGCCTCCCCTCTTCTGCTGGGTCTGGCTGTGGTCTGGCTTGTCGCTTTGGTTCATCTCGCCGGAGTGCGCCACGGCAGCATTTTTCAAAATGTCTCGACCGTCCTGAAGGTGCTGCTGATTGTCGGCTTCATTGTCGCCGGTCTGGTCTATGGAAGCCCTCAGCCAATCTCTTTTGCACCGTCGGCAGCCGATCTGGGGCACTTATCCGGCGCGCCATTCGCCATCGGGCTCGTCTTCGTCATGTATTCCTATTCGGGCTGGAATGCCTCGACCTACATCATTAACGAGGTCAATGACCCGCAGCGGACAGTGCCGCGATCGCTGTTTGCCGCCACGCTGATTGTTCTTTTCCTCTATGTCGGGCTCAACACGGTGTTCCTTTACACCACCCCGATGGAAAAGATGGCCGGGCAGGTCGAAGTGGCGCTGGTCGCCGGCACCCATATATTCGGCGAGGCGGGAGGGCGGATTGTCGGTGGACTGATCTGCGCCGGATTGATTTCGACCATAAGCGCCATGACGTGGATAGGACCGCGGGTCACCAAGGTCATGGGGGAGGATCTGCCGTTGCTCGCCATATTCGCCCGCGAAACCGGGAACGGGGTGCCGGCCGCGGCAATGATCCTGCAGCTCACGATTGTGACCCTGTTGATTTTCACGCAGAGTTTCGAGCAGGTCCTCAACTACATTCAGTTCAGCCTGACCCTGTCTTCTTTTCTCACAGTGCTCGGCGTCATTGTTCTGCGCATGACGCAACCGGCACTCAAACGCCCCTTCCGCGCATGGGGCTTTCCGGCGACCCCGGTTATTTTTCTCGCTGTCACGGGGTTCATAATGGTTTATCTGATCCTGGAACGGCCACTTCAATCACTCGCCGGACTGGCCACATTATTGGCCGGACTGGTGATTTACTTTATCTCACTCAAGCACGCGCAGCGCTCAACATCGCAAGGAATTACAGCCGGTGAATAGGATAGCAGGACCAAAATCGAGGGCGGAGACCCTCGATATTTCCCGAATCGCAGCCTTCGTAGCAGGATTGCTGCTCTTCTCCCTGGCACCGGTCTCCGCCGCCGAGACGATCAGCCCGAACGACATGGCGCGTTACCTTGCCGGACTTGCGCCCGCGCAAGACTCCCCGCTGGTGCCATTGACCAAAGAGTCCGGCTGGATCAGGCATGCCAGAACACTTGACCAGGCATGGAGCCGGCTGGAGAAAAGGCAGCTTGTCCCTATTCGCGCCTGGTCCGGAAAGCACATACCGGGCCACCGACAGTTGATGCTGTACATGTTCAGCGGGCCGGACTTCCTCTACGCCGATGCTTTCTACCCGAGCGCAAAGACCTATATCTTGAGCGCTCTGGAGCCTGTTGGTGGCCACCCCGATTTGACGCGGCTGTCACGCGGAGGCAGAGCCAGCGCATTGCAGGAACTCAGAGGCTCCATGCAGACGGTACTGAACTACAGCTTTTTCATCACCAAGCAGATGAAGTCCGAATTGCGCACGGGCAATATGCGCGGCACGCTGCCGCTGCTCTACGTGTTCATGGCGCGCGCCGGCAAGACAATCCGGCAAGTGGAATTTGTGGACCTGAACCCCGACGGCACCGTGTCGCCGCGCGGCGCCACGCAGGCCAAGGGCCGTTCGGCCGGCGTAAAAATTGAATTCACGGGCAATGATCAGGAACCGCGCACACTCTATTATTTCCGAACCGACCTTTCCAACGGCGGCCTGAAAAAAAGCGGCTTTCGCAAATTCTGTGAAACTTTCGGCGCCGCCGACAGCCTGATCAAAAGCGCGTCCTATCTGCTGCACAGCGGCAACTTTACGATCGCGCGCCAGTTTCTGCTGGATCAAAGCACAGCGCTGGTCCAGGACCCGTCCGGTATCCCGCTGAAATTTATCGACCGGAAGGCATGGAATCTGCACCCGTTCGGGAAATATCTGGGCCCGATCAATATTTTTCCCGGCCGCTATCAGCGCGATCTGAAGCGGCTGTTCGGATCGGGCCGCGCCCGGCCGATAAAATTCGGCATCGGCTACCGGTGGCGCACGCATGAGACCAGCGTCTTGCTGGCCATCAAGAAATCCGCCGCAGCACCCGCGGTCCACCCCGCGGCACAGTCCGCCGAGCAACCTTCGCAGCAACCCAAGCGCCAACAGCACTAGGGCGCATTCGATGATTTCGGAATCATTGAATACGCTCTGACTCTTCGTTTTGATGCACTTTCCGGGCGGAAAACAGCCCATATTTTTCCTGAAAGTGCCCTAGGCCATGAATTCATGACCTAAACCGCCACGCCGCCTCCCAGCCCGAAGCGGTCCTTGATCTTTTTGAACAGCTGGTCCCGGCAGGCGCGGTAGATGTCGAGCACCTGCTCGCGGTTTCCCGCGGCGACGGACGGGTCCATGGTCGGCCAGTATTCGACGTCAAATGCCATCGTCCGGGTCAACTCGAGCACCTGATGGTGGGCTTCCGGCGCCAGGGTAATGACGAGATCGAAGGATGTGTCGTGCAGCTCCGAGATGGTAATCGGTTCGTGGCCCGAAATATCGATGCCGATCTCCTCCATGACCGAGATTGCGAACGGGTCCGTCGGGGCCGCGTGCACACCGGCGGACTTGGCGTATATCCGCTTGTTGGAGAGATGCCGCATGATGGCAGAAGCCATCGGCGAGCGGATCGCATTCATTTGGCAGGCGAACAGCACCGCCCCGGGCAGATCGCGAGCAGCTGACGCTTCCGCCACCGCGGCTACCCTTTCCAATGCAACACGCAGATCAGCGTGAACAGGCGGCGCGCTGTCGGGAAGTCGACTTCGATCTTGCCTTCCAGCCTTTCGGCCAGGAGACGGCTGCCTTCGTCATGCAGGCCGCGGCGCCCCATATCGAGTGCTTCGATCCTGCTCGGCGGCGCCGTTTTGATCGCGTCGTAGTAGCTCTCGCAGACCATGAAATAGTCTTTCACGATCTTGCGGAAAGGTGACAGAGATAACATGAAGGTCGTGATAGGGCTGCGCTTCTCGCTGGTCACGGCGAATACCAGCCGACTCTCCGCAAGCGACAGATTGAGGCAGTATGGGCCGCTGGCGCCCTCTATGAGCTCAAAATAATTCTCATCCAGAAGGTCGAAGATCGCGACCTTGCGTTCATGGTCGATGTCAGGCGTCGCGCGGCGGATCGACTTCTCGTCCAGAGTCACCTCGACCAGGCGGGACAATTTGGCATCCTGTTCGCCGCCGTCCGCCATCATTCAGCTCCGCGTGTTCAAGCGCACGGCAACCGATCGCGCATGGGCTTCGAGCCCCTCCGCCTTGGCAAGAGCCATCGTGGGCGCGGCCAGCGCGCCGAGGCTGTCGGCGTCCAGTTTAAGAACCGATGTGCGCTTCATGAAGTCGAGGACGCCAAGGCCTGAAGAAAATCTGGCGCTGCGCGCAGTCGGAAGCACATGGTTGGAACCGGCGACATAATCGCCTACCGCCTCGGGTGTGTAACGGCCGAGGAACACCGCACCGGCGTTGCGGACATGCTCCAGCAGGCCTTCCGGGTCGTCAACCGCGAGTTCGAGATGTTCAGGTGCGATCCGATTGATCAATTCCGGCGTTTCATCCAGCGACCGCACGACGATAATCGCCCCGAAGCCATGCCAGCTCGCACCCGCGATCTCGGCGCGCGGCAGCGTTGCAAGCTGGCGCTCGACCGCGTTGGCCACCTGCTCGGCGAAATCGGAATTGCCGGTAATCAGAATCGACTGGGCCGAGATATCATGCTCCGCCTGCGCCAGAAGGTCGGCGGCGATCCAATCCGGGTGGTTCGCCTCATCGGCAACCACGAGCACCTCCGACGGCCCGGCAATCATGTCGATGCCGACCGTGCCGAAGACCTGCCGTTTGGCGGCGGCGACGTAAGCATTTCCCGGTCCGACAATCTTTGCAACCGGCGCGATCGCCTCGGTGCCGTAAGCAAGCGCGGCGACGGCCTGAGCGCCGCCTACGCGGTAGATCTCATCGACGCCGGCTATTTTCGCGGCAGCAAAGACGAGCGGGTTGATTTCACCTTTCGGTGTCGGCACGACCATGGCGACCCGTTCGACGCCCGCGACCTTGGCCGGTACGCCATTCATCAATACCGAACTGGGATAGCTCGCCGTCCCGCCGGGAACATAAAGCCCGACAGAGTCCAGCGCCGTCCAGCGCTGCCCCAGTTCAACACCCAGCGCATCGGTATAACGGTCATTCTCCGGGCGCTGACGCGCGTGATGTCCGGCAATCCTGTCGCTGGCCAGTTGCAACGCATCGAGCATGTCGGCGTCGACGGAGGCGGCGGCCTCGTCAATCTCGGATTCAGGCACGCGGATGCCCGATTGCGACAGATCGACCATGTCGAAACGCTCGGTCAGCTCAAGCAAAGCCGCGTCACCGCGCTCGCGCACCGCGCGCAAGATTTCACGCACGGCCATATCGACGTCTTCGGCCGTTTCGCGCTTGGTGGAAAGCAACTCCGAAAACTCCGCCGGGAATCCGGGCGCCGCCGTTTCAAGCCGCAGGACCATGTCGCGCTCCTTGCCGAGTCAGGACTCGGCTTGTTCGTCGGCACTCTCGCCGTGCTCGGGCATGCGCTTGGTACGCCAGACCGGCCCGAGGTCCATCATCTCGGCTTCGATGCATTCCACATGCAGCCGTATTGCGCCACCTCCGGCAAAGACAAGTGTGATATAGCCTTCCGGCTCTTGCGTCTCCTCGAACTGTACCGCCAGCAGCTCGACGACAGCATTCTTGGCGCCTTGGTCAATACCCAGCGCCTGCAACGCCAGAACCCGGTCGAACCGCAGCGCCGAGCGCCGGCGTTCAAATTTTTTGCCGCGCTTGTCTTTTTCCGCGGCGCCTTCCCAGTCGAATCTGTTGACGATCAGCGCGAAACGGTTCTTCGCGGGGACATAGGCGATATCGCCGACACGCAAAACAGCGTCCTGAAGATGTGCCGAGAGCACCTCAAGATCCTCTGAATCCAGTGCGACGAGCTTGAGGGGTTGCATTCGAATATCCTTGGCTATCAATCGGGGTCCGGCGCGAAACTATCACAAGACCGGCGGGCGTTGTGATAGCGGCAGAGGAGATTCCATGCAATGGGGTAGGCTGTCAGGCCGAGAGCCGCTCAATGCGCGCGCCACAGCGGCCAAGCTTTTCCTCAATCCGCTCAAAGCCGCGATCGAGATGGTAGACCCGGTTGATAACCGTCTCGCCCTCCGCCATCAGCCCGCCAATCACAAGCGAAACAGAGGCCCGCAAATCGGTGGCCATGACCTGGGCGCCATGCAGGACGTCAACACCCGTAATATGCGCCGTGTCACCGTCCAGAGCGATATCCGCGCCGAGACGGGCAAGCTCCTGAACATGCATGAACCGGTTCTCAAAAATCGTTTCGCGGATTGTCGAGGTGCCGTCCGCCCGCGCCATCAGCGCCATGAGTTGGGCCTGCAGGTCGGTCGGAAAGCCCGGGAAAGGGCTGGTCTCGACTTCGACCGGTGCAAGACCGGCCCCGTTGCGCGCCACGTGAAGACCGCGATTTGTGGCGGTGATTTCAACGCCGGCGCCGCGCAAAACGTCCAGCGCCGTCTCCAGCAGATCACCACGCGCGCGCTCCAGCAACACATCGCCGCCGGTCGCCGCCACGGCCATGGCGTAGGTTCCGGTCTCGATCCTGTCGGGAAGCACCGCATGTTCCGCGCCCGAAAGGCCGTCCACGCCCTGAATGCGAAGCGTCGAAGTGCCGACGCCATCGATCTGCGCACCCATCTTGATCAGGCACTCGGCGACGTCGCCGACTTCCGGCTCTCGCGCGGCATTCTCAATGACGCTTTCACCTTTCGCCAAAGCCGCCGCCATCAGCACATTGTGGGTCGCGCCGACAGAGACCTTGGGAAACACGACCCGCCCGCCGCGAAGACCCTGCGGCGCGCGCGCTTTCACATAACCGCCATCCAGTTCAATCTCCGCGCCAAGCGCTTTCAGTCCCTCCAGATGAAGATCGACAGGCCGCGTGCCGATGGCGCAACCGCCGGGCAAGGAAACGCACGCCTCGCCCTCACGCGCCAGCAGCGGCCCAAGCACCCAGAAGCTCGCGCGCATCTTCGAGACCATCTCGTAGGGCGCAACGGTGTCGACGATATCGCCCGCGGTAAGCCGGAAGGTCTGGCCATCGATACTGCTCTGGCCCGGCCTTTTGCCGGCGATCGCCAGGTCAACGCCATGGTTGCCGAGTATGCGCGCGAGCTGCGTCACGTCGGCTAGCTGGGGAATATTCGTCAGCGTCAGCGTGTCGGAGGTCAGCAGACTGGCTATCATCAGCGGCAGCGCCGCGTTCTTCGCGCCGCTGATAGGAATAGTGCCGGTAAGGCGCTCGCCGCCAATCAATCGGATTCTGTCCATTGCGTCCTTGCCAATCCTGATCCTGCCCTGAGCCGAAGCCACCACCGCCCGCCAGTTACGCGCCTGGCCGGCATCCTTCATCTAAACGAGCAATTCGCGTCACGTAACACCTAAATCGTCAAAGCGTTACCGTTAGCCGCTCACCCCGGCTTTTTCGTGTCATTATCGGTTGCGTCCGGTCCGGCTTTTTCCGCGCGCTTTTTTTTGCCGCGCCGCTTCGCCAGATTGGCGCGCAATTCCGCCGCGAGCCGCGCACGGCGCTCGGTCAGGGGCGTTGCTTTAGCGCCACTCCCGCCCTTTTCCGCCACCTGCCGCTCCTGTCCTGACCCGGGCTGCCATCATGACCGCTCTTCAAAGCAGCAGCGGCTTGCGATTGCAAGTAGGCTATGGCAGTGTCGCCCCGGAATTTGCGGCACCGCCGCGGCGTCTCTTCAAGCCCACGTAGCTCAGGGGTAGAGCACTCCCTTGGTAAGGGAGAGGTCGAGTGTTCAATTCACTCCGTGGGCACCATCTATCCCCCTTTGAAACTTAAGGAAAATCCGCCTCTGAAGGGCAAAGCGGATTCTGCAACGAAATGCGGAACGCTGCAAGAACGTGTCACCATTTAGGGGGAAGATGGGGGGAAGATGTTCGCGGCGCGTTCACGATTCTAAGTCAGGCACAAAAAAAGACGGCCAGGCATTCGCCCGGCCGCATTGCCATCGCTGAAAATGGCTCAACCGATGATGGTGAGATTGAAGTAACGCCGGAGATGGTTGAGGCTGGCGTGGAACAATTTACTGCACTCGACCGTCGCTTTCATATGGAAGAAGAGGTGGTGGTAAA
>JAJFHO010000223.1 GCA_021775575.1 Hyphomicrobiales bacterium | reverse complement strand
CCGACCAGCAATGTCTGCGAGGATTGTCACGTCACCACCGCCTGGTCGCAGGTCCGCTTCGACCACGCCAACGTTACCGGCACCTGCATCAGCTGCCATAATGGGCAGTTAGCGACCGGCAAGTCGCCCAATCACATCCCGACCAGCAATGTCTGCGAGGACTGCCACGTTACGACCGCCTGGTCGCAGGTCCGCTTCGACCATGCCAACGTCACCGGCACTTGTATCAGCTGCCATAATGGGCAGTTGGCGACCGGCAAGTCGCAGAACCATCTCCCGACCAGCAATGTCTGCGAGGACTGCCACGTTACGACCGCCTGGTCGCAAGTCCGCTTCGACCACGCCAACGTCACCGCCACCTGCTCGACATGTCACAATGGTCAGCTCGCGACCGGCAAAAGCCCCACCCATATTAAATCGACCAACAGCTGTGACGATTGCCATGTCACCCGGGGCTGGGACACGGTTCGGGTTGACCATAATGCGGTAACCGGCACTTGCGCGAGCTGCCACAACGGACGGACCGCGACCGGCAAGTCGCCAACCCATATCCAGACGAATGGCGAGTGCGATGTCTGCCACAGCACCGTCGCCTGGTCGCCGGCCAATTTCGATCACAACACGGTCGTCGGATCCTGTGCGAGTTGCCATAACGGCAGAACCGCGACAGGCAAGCCGCAAAATCATTTTGCAACGTCGTTGCAGTGTGAAGACTGCCATCGTTCGATAGCCTGGACGCCCATCATCTTCCGCCATTCCTCGGCCTTTTTCCCCGACCACGGGTCGCGGCTCGGCTGCACCGATTGCCACCGGACGAATGCGCAGCAGATTCCCTATCCAACGCCGGCATACGCGCCGGATTGTGCCGCCTGCCATGCCAACGACTATGAGCCCGGAGAGCACAAGAAATACGAGAACCCAACCAAGGTGACCTATTCGGTGATTGAGCTGAGGGACTGCACCGGCGCGTGTCACGTCTACACGGACAGCTCACTGACGACGATCGAGAAACGCCGGTCTGGCGAGCACAGAGCCAGCAAGGGGGACTGGTAGAGATGTCATCGCCAATTCGTCACGCCCTGTATGCACTGTCCCTCATGGTGATCTGCATTTTCCTGCAGTCCCGGGCTCAGGCCGAACCCGTGCTCGACCGTGTCCTCACGGGCGCAACGGTGATCGAAAAGGCCGGTTGCTCCCTCATTCGCGTCGGGTTCAATTTCCGGGTGCGTTATCAAAGCCACTTTCCCGGCAGCAATGGTCGCGAACTACGCATATTTGTGCGCGCTATCGACGATGCGGTGGCGACGTCGCAAATCCTTGTGCGGCGTGAATCGCTCAGGGCGCCCGCCGCGCGTCACGCGACGATCGCCGCTATAGAATTCGAAGTAGACCGTCAGGCCGGGCCGACCTTGTCCATCTATTTTCGCGACCCCGTCTTTTTTAAAGTTGGTCAGGGATCCGATTTCACCAGTATCGTGATCGCCGTCCCGGGGCGCAAATCATCGAACACGTGCGAACCGGGGCTGCTGACCAGCTCCGCCGAAACCCCAAAACAGCCGCGGGCGAAGGCGCAGCGGAAATTGCCCCCTGCCCCGCGCAAACCGACAAGCCGGCTCCAGGGGGGCGAATTGTCCGACGCGGACAAGGCGAATGCCGCCAGGGCCATGAAAGAAGCCAGGACCGCCCTTGGCAAAAAGGAACTGGTCCGCGCAATTCAGCTGCTGACCAAAGTGCTTGGCTACCCCGAAAACGAGCACAGCGCCAAAGCGCTTGAACTGCTCGGGGTCACCCGCGAACGCAAGGGCCAGCTTGCACATGCCAAGGCAGAATATGAGGCCTATCTTGTCCGCTACCCTAAAGGCGAGGGAGCAGAACGCGTGCGCCAGCGCCTCGCCGGAATATTGACGTCGCGCGAAACACCGAAGGGCCAGTTGCGCAAGACCCAGCGCGCAACCGCAAACACCCCCTCAAGCGGCAAGACGCGCAAAGGCACGAATTGGAGCATCTCGGGCAGTTGGTCGGAATTCTATTTTCGCGACGAGTCCATCCGAACCTTTCGTGACACCTCACTGCCGCCTGATCCCAATGAAGATCCTGAAGATCGCGACGTTTTTCAGAACGACCTCCTCTCCGCATTTGACTTTGTCGCCAGATGGGAAAACTCGAAACACCAGTCGAAAATCCGCTTCGCCGGGGCGAATGAGCAGGGTTTCGAAGATGACGGCGAGAATGAAACCAGTGTCGCGACACTCTTTCTGGAGACTTCCGTCACGCACTGGAACCTGCTTACGCGGGTCGGACGCCAGAACCGGAACACTGGCGGCGTGCTTGGCCGTTTCGATGGCGGTCTGCTGAGCTGGCAGGCGAGTGACAAAATACAGTTAAACGGCGTCATCGGTTCGCCGGTCGCGAACCGCAAAGATGGCCCCTTCGAGGAAGACCTGTATTTCTATGGCGTCAGCATCGACTACAGACCGTTTGATATGAACTTCGATACGAGCTGGTTCTTCATCGACCAAAGAGCGGAGGGCTTTGTCGACCGGCGGGCAGTAGGGGCGGAATTGCGCTATTTCGACGAGACCAGAACGGCCTTCGCCACCGTCGACTACGATCTCAACTTCGGCGAACTGAATACGGCGATCTTCTCCGGCAGCTGGACATTCCCGGATAAATCAGTTTTGGCTCTCGGCGCGGACCACAGAAAGTCGCCGTCTCTGTTCACCACGAATGCGCTCCAGGGCCAGCAACTCGATAACCTGCGGGACTTGCTGGGTATTTTCAGCGAAGACGACATCCGGCGCGTTGCCCTGGACCGTACCGCGACATCGCAGTCGGCGACAATCGGCTATTCACGGCCACTGAACGACATGTTCCAGGTAAATTTCAATGCGACCTGGTACGATATCAGTTCCACCAGTGCTTCCGCGGGGGTCGATGCGATCCTGTCGACCGGAGATGAGTATTTCTATTCAGCCCAGGTCCTCGCGACGAATGTGGTCAAGCAGGGCGATATCTTTGTTGCCGGCGCGCGATATGCGGACCGGGCGAACTCCGACATCTTTACAATTGACTTCAACACCCGATATCCCGTCACCCGCGAGTTTCGCCTCAATCCGCGCCTCAGATTTACCTATCGGGAAAATAAGTTCGACGATGGCAACGAACTCGCCGTGCTTCCGTCAATGCGGTTGAATTACGATTATACGCGCACGCTCAGTTTCGAGGTTGAAGCCGGCGCAAAATGGTCGCTGCGCGAACAAGGGACGATCATCGACGAAGAGAATGAGTTCTTCGTCATATTGGGTTTCCGCTATGATTTTCATGCCGATGAGAGCAGCGGCTGGAAATGGTGAGCCGGCAGCAACGACCCTTCGATTGCGATGCCGCTTGGGCCCGCTCCGCGCACCGCCATTGACCTCGTCCGCCCGGCCAGGGGCGTGAAGGGAGTCCGGCCAAGGCGCGCAAACCGGAAATTTCTCGATCCCGGTCAACATCTCGGCCGCTGACGCTTGCCGGAAATCGAATTTCGAACTCAGACCCGGCGCGAGCGAAAAGAGGACATCGCCAGGCGGCAATCCTCCAACCACAGAAGAAAATGCCGACGGTCGTTCTGGCGCGCGCAGAGCGAGGCCGATTCACATTTGCTGGTCTTTTCACTACAAAGGAACAAACATGAACTCGCAACCGGCTCACCGGCCTGTCCGGATGGGCCGTGTTACGCATTGTGAAGAACCGGCTTTCAGGAGATCTCGCCGTGAATGGAGACTCGAGCACGAAGGATACCGCGAAGGACGACGCTCCCGCCGGTGCGGGAAGCATATTCAAGGCGCTGAGGATCCTGGAGAGGATTGTCGATAGCTCGGGCCCGGTTTCGGTCGCCCAGCTGGCGACAATATTGAACTACTCGAAACCGACCACCCACAGAATTGCGACTTTTCTCGAGGAGTTCGGTTTCCTGGAACGCGAACCCGGCGGGCGCAGATTTGTCGAAAGCCAGCGGCTTATCGATCTGGCGCTCAAGGTGCTGATGGCCGCGGCCCAGCGGCCCAACCGGCACGGCATTCTGGACTGGGTCGTGGAGCAAACCGGTGAGACCTGCAATTTCGGAATCATGCATCGCGGCGAGCTTGTCTATCTTGACCGCGTCGAAGCGGAATGGCCGCTGGGGTTGCGCTTTGAACCGGGCAGCCGGGTACCGCTGCATTGCACCGCGATCGGCAAGCTCTTCCTGAGTGCGCTGAGCGACGACTCTTTGAACTCCCTGCTCAGGGCGACCCGCCTGACCAAATATACCGACTCTACAATCGTCGATCCCGCGTCGCTGCGCGCGGCGCTGGACCAGATTCGCGAAACCGGGCTCAGCGTCGACAATCAGGAGTTCATGTATGGCGTTGTGTGTATCGCCGTTCCGGTATTCGATCCCTCGGGCGAGCTGCGTGCGGGGCTGGCGATTTCAGCGCCGGAAGCGCGGATGAGCGCAGAGCACGCGCTTGAACATGCGCCGGTGCTGCGCGCCGCGGCGGCGAAGATGCAGGACGCGATGTTCACGCCCGCCGGAAACGGCGGCGCCGCGCCAAGCGAGGAAAACGACAAACGATCCTGAAACCCGCGCGTTTTTTAACGGGCGTTTCGCGAGCCTATTTGAAGAGCGCCGCCGCCAGCGTCGAGAGAGCTATAACGGTTAATGTTGCAAGCGATATGCGGCGGTAGAGCGCTTTGCCGCCTCCGGCATAGTAGCGCGATCCCAGATAGATGGCGCCGAAATAGACAGGCGCGGAAATCGCGCCAACAAGAAGCACCCGCACGCTGAGCAATCCATAGGCCCAAAGAACCGGCAAGGCGATCAGCGTCAGCGATCCCATCATGGCGATAACATTGGCGCGCATGGTATCGGCGGCGTCATTCAGCGCGAGCAGCATGAGGACGATGGGCGGCCCGCCTATTCCGGTCGATCCCTGGACGACGCCGCCAGCCGCCCCCACGGCGAAGGAGACCGGGCGGCCCGACGGTCCTCCGTAACGCCAGTTTCCCGCCAGCAGCGCGACCATCAGGAGAACCATGAGGGAGATGACGGCACGCATTAAGTCCTGATCGACCAGCAGAAGCAGCCATACGCCAACGGGAACGGCAGCGATCAGCGCCGCGATCATCGGCAGGACGGTTCCGCGATCGGCCTGACGCACGGCGGTTGGAAGCAGCTGAAGGACGCCCGGAATTTCCATCACCGCATGCATGGCTACCGCTTCACGCGGCGTGAACAGGATGGCGAGCACCGGCACAATCGCCATTGCGCCGCCAAACCCGGTAAAGCCGCGCAGAGCACCCCCGAGCGCAACCGCCAGGAGAGCGGCAAGCATGGGGCCGTCGAGCAGACCCGTCTCACGAAGCAAAGCGGGATCGGGAAAACCGCTCACGCCAGCCGCTCTTCGATCCACTGTGCCGCCGCAAGCAGCGACGCATCCCGGCCGGGCCGGGCCGCGAGCTGCAGCCCGAGCGGCAATCCCGCAGGACCGGTCCCGGCGGGAAGACTGATCGAAGGCAGTCCCAGCAGGGTCCAGGCCCGGCTCATCAGCGGATCGCCCGTTCCCTCCGCAAGCGGCGGGGCTTCCCCCAATGCGCTGGGAGCCAGCAGAATGTCGGCGCCGCCAAACAATCCGTCCAGCGCGGCCATGCACTCGAGCCTGTGCGCTTGCGCTGTCTCATAATCGGCTGGAGAAAGTAACAATCCCTCTTCTATAAGCTCGCTCAATTGCGGACTGACGAGCGCGCGATGATGACGCCATTCGGACGAAAAATCCCGCGCCGCCTCAAAAGCAAGAACCTGATTCTGGTCGTCGGCGAGCGTTGCGAAAGCCGCGGGCGCCGAACCGGTGGAAAGTGTCGCGCCTGCCGCTTCAAGCATTCTGGCCGCATCCTCCACAACCGCGATGCCGGCGGCCGAAACCTGATCCCATTCCGGGGTGCGCGCAAATGCGACCACGGGGGGCATTGCCGCCGCCCGCGCCGCAACCCAATCGGCCCGTCCGGCCATCACGCCGCCGATCAGCGCGACGTCAGGGACGCAGCGTGCGAACATGCCAACGGTGTCGAGCGACCCGGCCAGGGTCTTGATGCCCGCGGTTGAAATGCGTCCGAGGGTCGGCTTGAAGCCGACAATGCCGCAAAAGGCGGCCGGACGCATGGTAGAGGCGACCGTTTGCGTGCCGGTTGCGAGCGGCACCATGAAGTCGGCGACGGCGGCCGCCGAACCGCTCGACGATCCGCCCGGCGTCCGGGAGTGATCGTGTGGGTTGCGCGTCTTGCCCGCTTTCCAATAGGCGAATTCCGTGGTGACGGTTTTGCCGAGAATTACGGCTCCGGCGGCGCGCAGGCGCGCTACCGCCGCGGCGTCCCAGGCCGGCCGATGCCCTTCATAGATCGCAGAGCCGTACGCGGTCGGCAGATCGGCGGTGTCATAGACGTCCTTGATGCCAACCGGGATGCCGTGAAGGAGGCCGCGCTCCGGCCCGGGCACCTGTTCGAGCTTGGCGAGCTGTTCATCGATCCGCGATCCGTCGAGCACTTCCCACGCACCAGTCTCGGCCTCGCGCCGCCCGATGCGTTCCAGGCACGCGTTCGCCAGCACGCGTGGCGTCAGCTCGCCGTTGCGGATTGCCGCGCCAGCATCGGTCGCGGTCAGCTTGCAGGCGTCCTTCATTGCTTTCGACGCCCCTAGACCAGCGTGCGCCCGCCATCCACATAGAAGGTCTGGCCGGTAATGAACTCGCCCGCCGGCGACATCAGCAGGACAAGGGTCCCGATCAGATCGTCCGGCGTCCCGAAGCGGCCCATGGGAATGAGCGACAAGGCGCCGTCGCGCCAGGCCTCGTCCTTGACCTGTTCGAGGGTCATCGGTGTTTCTGTTACCGCCGGTCCAATACCGTTGACGGTAATCCCCTCCCCGGCAAGCTCGCGCGCCAGCACGCGGATCATCTGCATCAGGCCGGCCTTGGAGCTCGCATAGGCCGCGTATCCGGGGTTGGCGACAAGACTGGACACCGAGACGATATGCACGATCCGCCCGCCGGCCGTCATCGCCCCGGCCGCTGCCCGTGTGAGCAGAAAAGCGCCGGTCAAATTGATGTCCACCGAGGCGCGGAAAGCATCGGCGCCGAGGGTTGCCCCGGGATCGACGAGCAGGACGCCGGCGGCGTTCAATACGCAGTCGATCCGACCGAAATCCGCCACCGTCGCCTCGACCGCCGCGGCAATGGCGGCTTCATCGCGCATGTCGATAGCGGTCGCGCGGGCCCGCGCCTCCTCCACCCCGTCGGGAATGGCATCCGCGGCGGCGTCCAAATCGAGATCGGCCAGCATGACCCGGGCCCCGCGCCGCAGAAGGCTGGCCGCAAGCGGCGCCCCGAGACCACCGCTGGCCCCTGCCACGAGGCAGACGCGGTTGCCAATATCGAAGAGCGGGTCTGGCGGGGACAAGGCCGGTATCCTTGATCGTGAGAGCGCTAAAAAAAAGCAATCGAGTGTCAGGTGCTTGACAGAATGCGTCTCGTATAATGATACTTTCTGTCTCGAAAAATACAAGAACACCATCTCGACATTTCATCGGCCTGCCATTTTACGACAGAATGGCAACGCTTCCGCACACTGGAGAGGGAGGAACAGATGCAGGTTTCCAAATTAGTCAGAAACACAACCGTCGCGGCCCTGATGGGTATGGCGGCGCTGTTTGGCGCGCAACCGGCGCCAAAGGCTGCCGACACCATTCCCATTCTGCTGTGCCCGTTCGGCTGCGGCCCGATGGCCGGCGACACGATCCTGATGAACCAGCTCATCAAGTCGGGTTCCGATGTCATTCTGCTGCCGCAGGAAACGCCGGGCTACATGTACAACATCCGCGAAATGGGCCGCTCCAAGAGAAAATGGAAAAGCTCGATCTTCAAGACCGAGGGCGTGCTCATTCAGATCGCCTATTCGGGCGGCTCTCCGGAAATGAAAGAATTTATTCCCGAGCCGGTAAAAATTCCGTGGAAGATTCTGTACGGAGAGACCTGGTGGGGCCAGGGCAAATTCCTGGGCACCTTCGATTGCAGCCTCAAAAAAATGAGCGACCTGAAGGGCAAACGCATTTCGCTCGGTCTGCGCGGTCAGTCCGACTGGGGCGTATTCCCGCGACTGCTGCTTGAGCATGTCTTCGGCGTGACCACGGAAAATGCCGACATCCGTCATATGACGCCAGGGCAATTGACCCAGCAGTTGATTGACGGCGCCACCGACGCGGCCATCGTGCCGATCGGAGCCGAGCCGAACATGAAGGAATTCATGATCCCCGGCCTGGTTCGCCAGTTGGAAGCTACCGGCAAGAAGATGTGCTACATCGGCGTGACCAAAGACGACATCGAGGCGTTGAACAAGAAGTTCCAGGCGACGTGGATTCACGTCAATCTGCCGCCGAACACGCTGCCGCATCAGACCGAGCCTCTCGGCATCGGCGTCAATCGCGCCTATGCGGTTGTCCATCCGACGTTTGACGAGGAAAAAGCGTACAAGACTGTGATGGCGGTGGCCAAGATCGCCCCGAAGATGAAAACGCTGCACGCGCTGTGGCGGGTCTGGTCGCCGGAACTCATGACCTGCGGCCTGTCGGAGGAGAATACGCATCCCGGAGCCGTCAAGGCCTATAAGGAACTTGGCTGGTGGGGACAGACCAAGAAATGCTCGCCCATGACTTATCCGAAGGGATAGCGGGTTAGGCGTCTATTAGCGGGGAGGCGGATCACTGGTCTTATTCCGATCCGGTGTGTTCCGCCTCCCTCTTTCATTGTCTATTTTGCTGCCGGGTCTCGTGGCGCAGATAAAGCGCAAGGGCGCTTCTATATGGACATCTGGAAAAAAGTCCGAATTGCCGTCGACATTCCCTTCCTGATGGTCGGGGCCGCGTTGACGATCTATATCGGATTTGCGGCCTTCGGGTTTCTCAAGAACTCGGCCGAACACTATTCGAACTTCATTCTCGGCACCTGCATGATGACCGGGCTCATCGCCGTCCGGAATCTGTGCGACGAGCGGCTCGGCGGCAAGAATGTCGTGTCGGAGACCGGCGAGGACTTCCACCGGCGGCCGTTTTTCTGGCCGCGCTTCGCCTTTGCCGTTCTGGCCCTCGTCATGAGCACCATTGCCATGGGCTATGTGCGCATCAACGCCGTGACCCTGGAGCAGACCCAGCCTTTCTTTGCCGATATCGACATGGTTTTCGGCTGGCTGATGACGATATCGATTCTGGCCCTGACGCTGATCCATTGGGGGCCGTTGCTGACCAGTATCATCGCCATTGCCATTACTTATTTCTTCTTCGGGCATCTCATTGAAAACCCGTTGTTTATGACGCCCGAATACGACCATCCCTTCATTATGAACTACATCGGACTGGGGACTAATCAGGGTTTCTACTACCTCGCCCAGGTGGCCGCGGATTCAGTATATTTCCTGATTATCTATGCCGCGATCCTGCTTGGCGTCGGCATGCTGGACATGGTTCTCGATGTCGGCAAGCTGACCGGCCGGCGCATTGCCGGAGGTGCGGCGGGACCGGCGATCATCGGCTCGGGCATCGTCGCTTCGATCATGGGCCAGGCCGTATCCAACGTCGTGCTGACCGGACGGCTGACCATCCCGATGATGAAAGCCTACGGTTACCGCAGCTCGATGGCCGGCGCCATCGAGGCAACCGCCTCCACCGCCGGCCAGATTATGCCGCCGGTCATGGGGCTGGCCGCATTCATCATCGCATCCTTCCTGAACAAACCTTATATCGAAGTCGCCCTGTCGGCGATGATTCCGGGCCTGCTTTATATCGCCGGCGTCTGCATCGCGGTTATGGTTTACGCACGGCGCTACGATCTGCCGAAACTCAAGGAAAAGGTCGATACGGAGCGGATCAGACGGCTGCTGCCGACATTCGTGATATCGTTCGGCGTCGTTTTGTGGCTGCTCTTGGGGTATCGCTCGCCGGCCATTGCCGGGATGTGGGGCGTTATCCTCGCCCTCGGCCTTTCTTTTTTTCAGGGCAAGTTCAGGCCGACAAGGCGCCAGCTTTACGAAGCGGTCGAAGAGGGCTTCTATCTGGTCGCCATCCTGTCGCTTTTGCTGATTGCCGTGGGCCCGTTGGGCCAGGTCATGCTGACCACCAACCTCTCGGGGCGGCTGGGTTCGGCACTCATTCAATATCTCCCCGATTCACAGTTGATCCTGCTGATCGGCGCGATGGTCGTATCACTGATTTTGGGCATGGGGCTGCCAACCCC
>JAJFHO010000222.1 GCA_021775575.1 Hyphomicrobiales bacterium | reverse complement strand
GCGCAACGTCATGGCCGGCGCCGGCGCGCGCGGGTCGCTCGAGACGATGATGACGCAGCTCAAAGAGGGCTCGATCAAGGAATTCACGCTGCTCATCAAGGGCGACGTGCAGGGTTCTGTGGAGGCGATATCGGCGGCGCTCGACAAACTCGGGACCGACGAGGTTCGCGCCCGCATGGTTCACGCCGGCGTTGGCGGTATCACGGAGTCGGATATTTCCCTTGCCGTGGCATCCGGCGCGGTCGTCACCGGGTTCAATGTTCGCGCTAACTCACAGGCGCGCGACGCAGCCGAACGCGACGGCGTCGAGATTCGCTATTACTCGGTGATCTACGATCTCATCGACGATGTGAAGGCGGCAATGTCGGGTCTGCTGGAGCCGACCATCCGCGAGCATTTCCTCGGCAACGCCGAGGTGCTGGAAGTGTTTCACATTTCCAAGATTGGCAAGATCGCCGGCTGCCGTGTCAGCGAGGGCAAGGTGTCGCGCGGCGCGAATGTACGCTTGATACGAGACGATGTTGTTATCCATGAAGGCAAGCTCAGCACACTGAAACGCTTCAAGGACGAGGCATCTGAGGTGTTGGGGGGGCAGGAATGCGGTATGGGCTTCGAGAATTACCAGGATCTCAAGGCCGGCGACGTGATCGAGTGTTACCAGGTCGAAAAAGTCGAACGCAGTCTCTGACGCCACACATTCGTATCAGCGATAAAATATTTGGGCTGCCGCCGGTTTGAGCGGGTACGCCATCCTGCTCCAAAGCAATGCCAACGATGAGCAAACACCGCAACACCAGCCAGCCAAGCCAACGTCAGCGCCGGGTAAATGAACTCATTCGCCATGCCATGTCGGAAATATTTCTGCGTGTCGACATCGCCGACGCCGATCTGGCCGGCGTGACGATTACGGTAACCGAAGTCGAAGCGAGCCCGGATTTGCGTAATGCGCGTGTTTATGTGGTTCCCCTCGGCGGCTCAAATCAGGACACCGTGGTGACGGCGCTCAACCGTCACCAGAAATTCCTGCGCGGCGAACTGGGGCACAAGGTCACTTTGAAATTCGTGCCGGCGCTGACCTTTTCGCTCGACACGACTTTCGACAAATCGGACCGTGTCGACAAGCTGTTGCGTTCCGATAAGGTTGCGCAGGATTTGCGCTGAACGCCAACGCGATGCGGAATTGTTATGGCCCGACGTAAAAAAGGCGATCCCGTTCACGGCTGGCTTGTTCTGGACAAGCCAAGCGGGATCACCTCGACAGTAGCGGTGGCGATCGTCAAGCGGCAATTCAATGCGGCGAAAGCGGGACATGCCGGCACGCTCGATCCGCTGGCGAGCGGCGTTCTTCCCATCGCGCTGGGCGAAGCGACGAAAACCGTGCCCTTCGTTGTCGACGGGTCGAAAAGCTACCGCTTTACGGTGCGCTGGGGCGTCGAAACAAAAAGCGACGACGCGGAGGGCGACGCCGCAAGGACAAGCGACACGCGGCCGTCGCGCAGCGATATCGAGGCGGTCCTCGATCAATTCACCGGTGACATCATGCAAACGCCGCCGATTTATTCGGCGATCAAGGTGGCCGGAGCTCGGGCCTATGATCTGGCGCGCGACGGCGAGGATTTCAAGATCGCGGCGCGCCAGGTCCATGTCTCCCGGCTGGCGGTCGAAAGCGTGCCCGACCCGGACCATTGCGTGTTCGAGGCGGATTGCGGCAAGGGCACATATGTGCGGGCTCTGGCCCGCGATATAGGACAGCTCCTGGGCTGTTTCGGCCATGTCAGCGCACTGCGCCGAACGCGGGTCGGAGTGTTTGGCGACAGCGACACAATTTCACTGGATAAACTGAAGGAGATCAGCCATAGTGCCGCCGGCCGCGAGGGGCTTATGCAAGTCCTCAGACCCGTAGAGACCGCGCTGGACGACATCCCGGCGCTGGCCATAAGCGGAGATGACGCGGCAAGACTGAAAAGGGGTCAGGCCGTGTTGTTGCGCGGCCGGGACGCTCCGATCCTGAAAGGACCGGTCTACGCCACGTCACGGGGAAATCTCGTCGCCCTTGGCGAAGTCAAACATGGCGAATTGCGTCCGAAACGCGTTTTCAATCTTCACGGATAACCCATTGCCGCCCATTTGGCGCTGAGCAGATTTTAGGAGTAGACGATGTCGATTACCGCAGAGCGGAAAAAAGATCTTATCGGAGAGTATGCAACCAATAGCGGCGACACCGGTTCGCCGGAGGTTCAGGTCGCGGTTCTGACCGAACGCATTGCCAACCTCACCGAGCATTTCAAGACACACAAGAAGGACAATCATTCGCGCCGGGGCCTGCTCAAAATGGTGAGCCAGCGCCGGCGACTCCTCGATTACGTCAAGTCCCGGGACGAGGAGCGGTACAAAAAACTCATTACGAGCCTGGGCATTCGCCGCTAGGAAATGGCCGATCCGCGGCCAGCGGCCGGGGTGCGAACCACGGATCGCGCAGTTGTAACAACGGCGCGGTTCGCAAGCGCATTCCCACGAAGGAAAGCTGAGAAGATAGATGTTTGATAAACACACCGTTGAAATTGAATGGGGTGGGCGTCCGCTGACGCTCGAAACCGGGCGTATCGCCCGCCAGGCCGATGGTGCGGTCCTGGCAAAATATGGCGACACCAGCGTGCTCGCCTGCGTTGTAGCGGAGCGCGAGGCGCGCGCCGGCATCGACTTTTTCCCGCTGATGGTCGACTACCGGGAAAAAACCTATGCGGCGGGCAAGATTCCCGGCGGCTTTTTCAAGCGCGAGGCGCGGCCCGCGGAGAAGGAAACGCTGACCTCGCGGCTTATCGACCGGCCGATACGGCCTTTGTTCGCCGATGGTTTCAAGAATGATACGCAAGTCTTGATCACGGTTCTGAGCCACGACATGGAAAACGATCCCGACATTGTCGCGATGGTTGCGGCGAGCGCCGCGCTGACCATTTCCGGTATTCCCTTCATGGGGCCGATCGGCGGCGCGCGGGTCGGATATATCGATGGCAAATATGCGCTTAATCCGATGCTGGACGAGATGCCCGAGAGCAAGCTCGATCTGATCGTGGCCGGTACGGTCGATGCAGTGCTGATGGTTGAATCGGAGGCCCAGGAACTGTCCGAGGACGTCATGCTCGGCGCGGTCATGTTCGGGCATGAGCAGATGCAGCCAGTCATCGACGCCTGCATCAAGCTGGCTGAAAAAGCGGCCAAGGCGCCGTGGGATTTCGCGCAAACCGACAACTCCGAGATGGAAGGGACGGTCCGCGCGGCTGCCGAAAAAGACCTCCAGAGCGCCTATCAGATCCCTGAGAAGATGGCCCGTCAGGACAAGGTTGCCGAGGCCAAGGCCAAGGTCGTGGCGGATACGGTTCCCGAAGGCGATGACGGCAATGTCGCCGCCAAGGTGGCAGGCGCTTTCAAAAGCGTCGAGAAGGATGTCGTGCGCGGTTCGATCCTGGAAACGGGTAAACGCATTGACGGACGCGATCTCTCCACCGTCCGCCCCATTGTCTGTGAGGTCGGCATTCTGCCGCGCGCCCATGGCAGCGCGCTGTTCACGCGCGGCGAGACCCAGGCTCTCGTTGTCACGACGCTTGGTACGGGAGAGGACGAGCAGTTCGTTGACGCATTGGAAGGCACCTACAAGGAGACCTTCCTGCTGCATTACAACTTCCCGCCCTATTCGGTGGGCGAGACGGGGCGCGTTGGCTTCACCGGCCGGCGCGAGATCGGCCATGGCAAGCTCGCATGGCGCGCGATGCACCCGGTTCTGCCGGACAGGGAATCCTTTCCCTATACGCTGCGCATCGTCTCGGAGATTACGGAGTCAAACGGCTCCTCCTCGATGGCGACCGTCTGCGGCGCATCGCTGTCGATGATGGATGCGGGCGTACCGCTGGTCCGGCCTGTCGCCGGTATTGCGATGGGTCTTATCAAGGACGGCGACAAGTTCGCCGTGCTGTCCGATATTCTCGGTGACGAGGACCATCTCGGCGACATGGATTTCAAAGTCGCCGGCTCGGCGGAGGGCGTCACCTCGCTGCAAATGGATATCAAGATCACCGGTATCACCGAGGAGATCATGAAGGTGGCGCTGGATCAGGCCAAGGACGGACGGATACATATCCTCGGCGAAATGGCCAAGTCGATCGACGCGGCCCGCGATGATCTGGGCGAACACGCGCCGCGTATCGAGCTGATCACGATTCCGACCGACAAGATCCGCGATGTCATTGGCACCGGCGGATCGGTGGTGCGCGCCCTCGTTGAGGAGACTGGCGCCAAGATCGACATCAATGACGACGGCACTATCAAAGTTGCGTCGAACAATGCCCAGTCGATCAACGACGCGATCTCGAAGATCAGGATGATCACGTCGGATCCGGAGGCGGGTGAGATCTACGAAGGCACAGTGGTCAAGACCGTCGACTTTGGAGCTTTCGTCAACTTCTTCGGTCCCAAGGACGGTCTTGTGCATATCTCGCAACTGGCGCCGCACCGCGTCAACCAGACCACCGACATCGTCAAGGAAGGCGACAAGGTCTGGGTGAAACTGCTCGGTTTCGACGATCGCGGCAAGGTGCGGCTGTCGATGAAGGTCGTCGACCAGGAGACAGGCAAGGAAATTCCCCGCGACGAAGGCGGAGAAAAGGCCAACGAAGCGAGCTGACGCCAGTCAGTTTTGCATCCCCCAAAAAAAGAAAAGCGCCGCATTCGTGCGGCGTTTTTTTTGCTGCCGGTTCCGTGATTTGCGCGTTTAGACGGTTTGTAGTGAGATAACCGCGCATGGCGAAAACCGGCGTCCGCCGCCAATCCGATCACGTTCGCCTTCTCGTCCTGCTCGACATTGGCGCCGGTTGACCTCTGGGTCCCTTTATTCAACCGCCCGCAGATCAGCTGAATGGCCCGACGTCTGTTGAGACGCTTCACGATGACATTGCGATCCGACTGCGCAATCTGGAAACCGTCCAGGCAGGTGGAACATGTAGCCTTTTTCGCCGCTGGACGAGCAGTTTTGTCCTGGAGGCTACCGAATGGCGGCACCGGGAACTGGCGGAGCGGATCGGACAGTTTTCCGCCGACGGCCAGCGCCGGGCCGCGGAGGCGGGCTGATTGCCCCGGCTTTCAGCCGGTCATCTTGTGACGCAAGACCAAAGCAGGGCGGTCCGGAAACAGGCCGCCTTTTTCATGCGTCTGCAGGCAATGGAAAAACAGCCCGTGAGCTAACGCTTGGACAGCGCCAGCCTGCCGCTCCCCTTTGAGCTTGAAATTCTGATCGTCTGCCGCTGGCCGCTCACGGAAATGGAAACATTGCCGGACACAGAATATTCGTCGGAATAAAGCCGGCCCCGGAAGTTGTTGCCCTTTGTCTGAACGACGCGGCCGGTCTGGGCAAATGTGCCTCCGGTCGTCGAGCATGTCGCATTCAGCAAAAAGGTTTTGCCGGTGCTTTTCGAATATCGCACTCGGCAGCGTACTTTTTCAACATGGCCGGAGCTCAACCGCACCGTCCCGCCGCCGCTCCAGGCGCCCGACAAGGCGTCCGCGCTCGCTGGTCCCGCAAAGCCCAGAATACCAATTGCGAGGGGCAGCGCGATAACCGGGCTGCAGCTCTTCGACAATTTCATGGTCCGTCCTTTTTCCTTGCCCCCCGGTCATTTGACCCGCACCTAGATGTAACATTTAGGGCGTGTTCGGCAAAAGAAAAGCCATCTGCTGCGTTCTGGCTGAAATTTGATGATCAGCCAGCACTATTTTGCACACGCGAAGGCAGGCCTTGCGCCGCATCCGGCGAGGCAACCCGCATGGCTACGTGAAGTGTAGCTTGGAAATCGTTAAGAACCCTCACGAGGAGGACAAGGTGCGCCGTGGCTGCCGCCGTTCTATTCCACCGGTTCGAAGGGCTGGGCCTCGGGCCAGAAAAGTTTCAGCGACGATGCAATTTCACCGGGGTCGCCGGTGGTCAGCAAGGCCGGAATGCGGTCGGTTTCCAGTTTCAGCCCGTAGCCGGGATGCCGCGCGAGATAGTCTTCAAAACTGTCGGCAACCACTTCGGGCTGGCTCAGAAGCCGGGTGGAGGCGGGCAGGCGCTGGACGAATAGATGCTCCACCAGCGGATAGTGGGTACATCCCAGAATAGCCTGATGCGGGACGCCGCCGGTCCGATCGAGCAATTCGTTGACATAGTCGCCCACCATCGCGTCGAGATCGCTTTCGGGCCGTCCGGCTTCGATGGCGCCGGCCAGCTCCGGACAGGGCTGCTGGACCACCTTCACTTTCGGGCAGCGCTTGGAAATCTCCTCCGCGTACACATTGCTCGAAATCGTGCGCCGCGTGCCGAAAATGGCGATGGTGTCGGTATTGTATTTCTGCGGATATTGCGGCGCCGTCATCGCCCAGGGCGTTTGTGTCGCCGCCTCGACCATCGGCGCGACGACGCCAAGCACATTGCATCCTTCATGTCCGCTCGACGGCAGCCAGTCCTGCTGCAGGGTGCGGCAGGCGATCGCGGTGGCCGTATTGCATGCAAGAATGACCAGCCGGCACCCGTGCGAATAGAGACGCTCTACGCCGGCGCGGGTGAAGTCGACGATCTCTTGTGACGTGCGATTGCCATAAGGCGCGTTTGCATGATCGCCGAGATAGACAAAGCGGATATGGGGAAAGCGGCGCACCAGCGCCCGGAATACAGTGAGGCCGCCATGTCCCGAATCGAAAAGGCCGATCATCGCGCGGCTCTTCTTCGCGAGAGCCAGAATCCACTAGGCGGGCGCCGGTGCAATCCCTACTCCGCCGCCTTCGCGTTCGGCGGCACCTTTCCAGCGTGGGCTTCTTCGTAAATTTTCAACGCCTCCAGCTCCGGCGTCGAAATGACATTGTAACCGCAATCCGCGTAATGCACCTCGCCGGTAACCGCGCCGGAGAGATCGGAAAGCAGGTAAAGCGCCGCGCCGCCGACCTCGTCGAGATGAGGCGTGCGGCGCATCGGAGCATGGGCGCGCTGGAAATTGAAGATGCTCCGCGCGTCGGAAATGCCGGCGCCGGCAAGCGTGCGCATCGGTCCGGGCGAGAGTGCGTTGACGCGGATGCCGCGCTCGCCGAAATCGACGGCGAGATAGCGTACGCTGGCCTCGAGTGCGGCCTTGGCGATGCCCATGACATTGTAGCAGGGCAGCACCCGGTTGGACCCGCCATAGGTCAGCGTCAACAGGCTGCCGCCATCGTTCATCAGCGCCGCGGCGCGCTTGCTGACCTCGGTGAAAGAGAAGCAGGAAATCACCAACGTCTGAGTGAAATTTTCCCGGCTGGTATCGGCATAGCGCCCGCGCAATTCGTTGCGGTCGGAGAAAGCGAGCGCATGGACGACGAAATCGATATTGCCCCATTTGTCGGCGATTACGTCGAAGACATTATCGACGCTGGCCAGATCCTCGACATCGCAGGATTCGATAATTTCCGCACCGACGGATTCCGCGAGTGGCACGGCGCGCCGTCCAAAAGCGTCGCCCTGATAGGTGAAGGCGAGTTTGGCGCCCTGTCCGGCCAGCACGCGGGCGATACCCCAGGCGATCGACCTGTCGTTGGCGACCCCCATTACGAGACCTTTTTTGCCCGCCATCAAGGGACCGGGATTGGCTACATCATTCACTGTCATTGTTGCACTCGACTGGTATTTCGATCCGATTAATTTCCGGCGGCTGCCGCTGTTCCCCGGTCAGGCGTCGAAACGCTTGAACACAAGTGTGGCGTTGGTCCCGCCAAAACCAAAACTGTTCGACATGACACAATTAATCTCGGCGTCGTCGACCCGTTCGGTCAGGATTGGCATATCCGCCATTTCCGGGTCCAGCTCTTCGATATTCGCCGACTCGCACAAGAAACCGTTATTCATCATCAGCAGGGAATAGATCGATTCCTGCGCGCCCGTCGCCCCCAGTGAATGTCCGGTCAGGGACTTGGTGGCGCTGATCGGCGGAACGTCGTCGCCGAACACTTCGCGGATCGCCTCGATTTCGCGAATATCGCCGACCGGCGTGGAGGTGCCGTGCGGATTGATATAGTCGACCTTGCAGTCGAGTCCGCCGATCGCCAGCTGCATGCAGCGCACGGCGCCTTCACCTGAAGGCTGCACCATGTCGAAACCATCCGAGGTGGCGCCATAGCCGGCGATCTCGCCATAGATCTTGGCGCCGCGCGCCTTCGCATGTTCAAGTTCTTCAAGCACCAGAACGCCGGCGCCCCCGGCAATGACAAAACCGTCGCGGTTGACGTCATAGGCGCGGCTGGCTTTCTCGGGCGTGTCGTTGAAATCGGACGACATGGCGTTCATGCCATCGAACAGGACGGAAAGGGCCCAGTCGAGTTCCTCGCTGCCGCCGGCGAAAACAATATCCTGTTTGCCCCACTGGATCATTTCCGCACCATTGCCGATGCAATGGGACGAGGTGGCGCAGGCCGATGAAATCGAATAGTTGACGCCCTTTATGTGGAAGGGAGTCGCAAGCGTCGCGGAAGCGGTCGAGCACATCGCCTTCGGCACCTCGAAGGGGCCAACCTTTTTCGGCCCGCGCTGGCGGGTTGTATCCGCCGCCCACACAATGGCCTTGGTGGACGGACCGCCGGACCCCATGATCAGACCCGTGCGCTCGTTTGAGATATCGCTCTCCTCCAGTCCGGAGTCGAGAATCGCCTGCTCCATGGCGATATAGTTCCAGGCTGAGCCGGCGCCCATAAAGCGGCGGACCTTGCGGTCGAGCACGTCCTGCCAGTCGAGCTGCGGCGCACCGTGGACCTGGCTGCGGAAGCCCATTTCCGCATACTCGTCCGCGCGCACGATGCCTGACTTGGCTTCCCGCAGGGAGGCTGTCACTTCCTGAGTGTTGTTGCCGATCGACGACACAATGCCCATGCCGCTTACCACCACACGTCTCATAGACATTTCCTTCATATGACCCAGTAACCAGTGCTTTGCGACCCCGCGTCGAAGCGTCGCGTTCGGCGAGGTTACGACCCGGTCTTGGCTCCGTCCGCGTCGTCCGGGTTGAATAAACCGACCCGCAAATCCTTGGCGTTGTAGATTGTTTCGCCATCCGCAATGAGCCGGCCATCGGCGATGCCCAACGTGAAACTGCGGCGAATCACGCGCTTGGGATCGACCACATATTCCAGCTTCTTTACCGTTGGCTCAACCATGCCGGTGAATTTCACTTCGCCAACGCTGAGCGCGCGGCCCTTTCCCGGCGCCCCCAGCCAGCCGAGAAAAAAGCCCAGCATCTGCCATAGCGCGTCAAGGCCGAGACATCCGGGCATCACCGGATCGCCTTTGAAATGGCAGGGAAAAAACCAGAGATCGGGCTTGATCGCCAGCTCCGCTACGATCTGGCCATGACCATGTTCCCCGCCGTCTTCGCTGATGCTGGATATCCGCTCGAACATCAGCATCGGTGGAAGCGGGAGCTGCGCGTTGCCGGGGCCGAATAATTCGCCGCGGGCGCAGGCCAGAAGATCCTCATATTCAAAGCTTGAGCGGCGCTCAGACATATCAGTTCCGTTTCGTATCGAATTCCTGGTCTTCCCGGTGCCAACGGCCGACCCGGCACATCGGCTATCGCCCGTTTCCTAACACACCAAGACAGCCATCAAAAGCCTATGCAGAGCATTGACATCCACACTCGATTGTCAACCAAGCCGCAACGCACAGGTTGCGGAGGCGCGCGCGAGCCAATATATTTTATTGCTTGGGAAAAAAAGATATTCGGACACGAGAAATGGCACTTCAGGAGACAAAGGAACCGGTGCGGGGGATGCTGCGGAACGCGGGGCTCAGGCCGACGCGCCAGCGGCTCGCGCTCGCGGGCATTCTGTTTGCAAAGGGCGACCGGCATGTGACGGCTGAGTTGCTGCACGAAGAAGCGCTCGCCAACGGCGTTCCGGTGTCGCTCGCGACCGTCTACAACACGCTGCATCAATTTACCGGTGCCGGACTACTGCGCGAGGTCGCCGTGGAGGGGTCGAAGACCTATTTCGACACAAATACCTCCAACCACTATCATTTCTTCAGCGAGCGCGATGGCGTTCTGATGGATATCCCGGTCGGTAAGTTGGCCGTCGACGGGTTGCCCTCGCCGCCCGCGGGAATGGAAGTCTCGCGTATCGACGTGCTCGTGCGGCTGGTGGACAAGAAGAGCGGCTAGAGCCGTTTCGCGAAGCCGGCGGCCTGCGCCAGGACCCAAGCAGAATTGGTCTCGAATTGGCCGAAAGGACTTTAGAGCGGCTGACTACTCGATTTCCTCATTCTCGTAGACGCCCCACAATTTCACTTTCTTGATCCAGCCCGACACGGTATCGAGCGAGAAATTGCACCAACTGCCGTCGCAGGTCAGCAGGCTGCCGAGAACGCCGGGTTCGAGACGGGCCACCACAACGCTCGAGGTCGAGCGGCGGGCGTACAGGGGGATGCTCGATTTTTCCTTGGTCCACGGGGAAACCAGCGCGGTGCGCCGTCCGCTCAGAAGGGAGTGGAATACCCAGCCCTCCGATCCGGAGCTGTCGCGTATCCGGCGCCAGTGTTCGAATTCGTCAACGACCTCTACCGGCAGGCCGATGCGGTTGAATTCCCAGGCGACCGGATGATCGAGACTGGGCCCCTTTCTCACATTGACGCGGGTCGACTTCAAAGAGACAAAGCGCGGCAGGCGCAGACCACTGGCTCCAACGCGCGTCGCAACAACCTTTTTGCCGTCCTGGGCATGGGCATGCCGCGCCGGGCCGCAGAAGCAGCCCAGTATCGCCACCAGAACCAGGACTGCCGTTGTTTCTCGCACGGGACTCCGCTTCGCCGATCGTTCGTTTCCACCCGGCCGGGCGGTCGACCCGCATTTTTCTTTCCAACCTCCACTGGATGCAACAAAAAGATGAACGGAACGTGGCCAATGACGCCATATGGCGCTTTGTCTCGCGCGCATCCTTCTGTTAGACAGGGCGCCTGTAATAACACGCCGTCCAAGCCGGGGCGGGGCCGCAATTGTCTGTGAGAGACCTCATGAGTGCAAGCAAACCCAATGTGATCGTTACCCGCAGACTTCCCGATGTCGTCGAGACCAGGATGCGGGAATTATTCGACGCCAAACTCAATATCGACGACCGGCCGATGAGCCGCGACGAACTCATCGAGGCGGCGAAGACGGCGGACGTGCTGGTGCCAACGGTGACGGACCGGCTCGATTCCGGTGTGCTCAGCCAGTCGGGCGAGCAGCTCAGGCTGATCGCCCAGTTCGGGACCGGCGTCGATAACGTCGATCTCGATACGGTGCGCAACCGGGGCATCACCGTTACCAATACGCCGGGCGTTCTTACCGAAGACACCGCCGATATGACGATGGCGCTCATTCTCGCCGTTCCCCGGCGGCTGGTCGAGGGCGCGACGTTTCTGGTCAATCCGGACAATAAATGGGCAGGCTGGTCGCCAACCTGGATGCTTGGCCACCGTATTTACGGCAAGCGCCTCGGCATCATAGGCATGGGCCGCATCGGCCAGGCGGTGGCGCGACGGGCGAAGGCGTTCGGCCTGCAAATACATTATCACAACCGCCGTCCGGTGTCCGAGGAGACCGAGAAAGAGCTGGAGGCGACCTATTGGGAGAGCCTTGATCAGATGCTGGCGCGGATGGACATCATATCGATCAATTGTCCGCACACGCCGGCGACTTTTCACCTGCTCTCCGCCCGCCGTCTGGGGCTGCTCAAGCCGACCGCATACATCGTCAATACCGCGCGCGGCGAGGTGATCGACGAGAATGCGCTGGCGCGGATCATAGAAGCCGAGCAGATCGCCGGCGCGGGGCTCGACGTTTTCGAGCATGAACCTGCGGTCAATCCGAAGCTGCTGAACAGCGGCCGGGTGGTCGTATTGCCGCATATGAGTTCCGCAACCATCGAGGGCCGGATCGACATGGGCGAGAAAGTCATCGTCAATATCAAGACATTCCTGGATGGACACTCACCGCCCGACCGTGTCCACGCCGCGATGTTCTAGAACGCTTTCGGCCAACAGGCCCGGGCCTATAGCTGTTCTTCGCGCCGGTCGGTGGCCGCAGCAGGCATCCGCGACAAGGCGGCGATTTCTGCGTGCAGTTCGGGCGTCATCTCCACTTCTACCGAATTCAGCGACGGTTCGAGTTGCGCCAGATTGCGCGCGCCGATGATCGGGCAGGTGACGGCCGGGTGCGCCGCCGCCCAGGCAACGGCGAGGGAAACGGGATGAAGGCTTAACTTTTTGGCGAAGGCAGTGAATTTGTCCGCGACCTCGAACACCCACGCCTCGCCATAGCGCTTTTCATATTCCTCGTTGGTCATGATGCGTCCGGCATCGGGTCGCTTTTTGCTTCCATATTTGCCGCTGAGCAGCCCGCCGCCGACCGGCGAATAGGGAATGACGCCGAGATTCTCCGCAAGCGCCAGTGGAAAAATTTCCGATTCCGCCTGCCGCTTGACCAGCGAATACATCGGCTGGATCACGTCGAAACGCGGCCAGTTGTTTTTCTCCGAAATGCCGAGCCCCCTGGCGATCTGCCAGGCGGCGTAGTTGCTGGCGCCGAGATAGAGAATCTTGCCGTCGGCGACGAGCTTCTCCAGCGCGCGGAGCGTCTCCTCCAGCGGCACCACCGGGTCCCAGCGGTGCATGAACAGCACCTCCAGCCGGTCGGTGCCCAGCCGGTCCAGGCTCGCTTCCACCGCGCGCAGGATATGGCGCCGGTTGCCGCCGCGCGCATTGATGTCGTCGCCCATCGGATTGAAGCATTTCGACGTGATCACCAGCTCGTCGCGCGCACCCCGGATCAGCTTGCCGAGAATGGTCTCCGCCGCGCCCTTCGAATAGGCGTCGGCGCAGTCGAAAAAATTGATGCCGGCATCGCGGGCCGCCTTGAACATGCGCGCCGATTGTTCCTCGTTGGCGTCGCCGCCGAAGGACATGGTGCCGAAGCAGAGCGGCGAAACCTGCACGCCGGTGCGCCCGAGCTGTTTGTATTTCATCGACTATCTTCCCTTTTGGCGACTTGCGTTTACCGCCCGCGTGCCCCCCGGATCAGGTGTCCTCCGCCAGAGCGGCCAGCTCTCCCGTCAAGATGCCGCCGGGGCTTTCCAGCTCCTCAAGGATCGTGAAATGGTTGTGGCCCGCAAGCACCCGGTGCGGCACGGCGAGGCCCGCTTTTGCCGCGGCGTCAGCATAGTCCCTTGATTGGCGTCGCAGCTCGGGCAGTTCCGCCCCGCCGGCGCAGAGCCGAAGCGGCGGCCTCCCTGGCGCAATTGTGTTGATCGGACCAAGCGCCGCGATCTCCGCTGCGTCGAGTTTCAGCGCGTCATTCACATAGCAATGGGCGATCGGTTCCAGATCGAAGATGCCGCTGATCGCCAGTCCGCCCTTCACGGCAGGATGATCCAGCATCATTGCCGTCAGATGCCCGCCGGCCGACCAGCCGCCGAGGAAAATGCGCGCCGGATCGAAAGATAGCGCGGCCGCCTGGCCGGCGATGAAGGTCAGGGCCCGGCGGATTTCCTCGACGATGCCCGTCAGGCTTATATCGGGCGCGAGGGTGTAGCCGGGCATGGCGACGTTGAAACCATTCGCGCGCGGCCCCTCGGCAAAGACGGAAAAGCTCTCCTTTTCGCGCATCTGCCAGTAGCCGCCATGAATGAAGACGAACAGCGCGCCCTCGGGCGAGGCCGGAAAATAGTCGAATTTTTCGCGCGTGCGGGTCCCATAGGCGATGTCGAGGCGCGCATCGCCGCGTGCCCGGACATTGTCGCTGCGCTGCCGCCAGCCCGCGACGATGTCGCCGCTGCCGGGAACCGCGTCCGAGTTATTATAAGCGGCGTCGAGCGCCGCCTGGTCCATGGCGCGCCAGTCACTGTCAGGCATCGGCCCCCACTATTTGCTCATGGATCGAGAGATCGGTGATGGTTGGATTTTCGCCCGAGAGCGGGTTTGCCGGATCCCAGGCGATGTTGACATTCTCAAACCGGCAGGCGAGCGCGTCATAGATCAGCAGCCGCCCGGCCAGGCTGTCGCCGACACCGGTCAGTTCTTTCAGCACTTCGGTGGCCTGCAATGTCCCGATCACGCCGGCGATGGCGCCGAGGATGCCGACTTCCGAACAGTTGGCGACCGTGCCCGGCGGCGGCGCCTCGGGGAAAATGCAGCGATAGGTCGGCAGCGGCTTCCCGTCCGCGCCGGTGTCGAACCCCCGGAATGTGGACACATAGCCGTCGAACGGCCCGAGTGCCGCGAACACCAGCGGTACCTTCGCCAGATAGCAGGCGTCGTTCACAAGATAGCGGGTATCGAAATTGTCCGATCCGTCCGCCACGATGTCATATTGGGAAACGATCGAAAGCGCGTTGCGCGCGGTCAGTCGCTCGGCGTGAAGCTCTACTTTCACATGCGGGTTGAGCCGGGCTACCGCGTCGCGGGCGCTTTCGGTCTTCAGATCGCCGACGCGGCCCGTGTCATGGATGATCTGGCGCTGCAGATTGTCGAGCGACACATGGTCGTCGTCGATGATGCCGAGCGTGCCGACGCCGGCGGCGGCCAGATACATCAATACCGGCGAGCCGAGACCGCCCGCGCCGACAACGAGCGCCCTGGAAGCTTTCAGTTTCTGCTGGCCCTGTCCGCCCACCTCATGCAGCACGAGATGGCGCTTGTAGCGGTCTATTTCTTCCGGCGTGAGCGTCATGGGAAATCTATAGCATTTTGCCCGGCGCAATATCAGCCCGTTCCCGTTCCAGTCCCCGTCGAACCGAACCCGCCTTGCCCCCGCGCGCTGCCGCGAAGTTCGCCGGCCTCTCTCACGTCGGCCCGCGCCACCGGCTGCACGACCATTTGCGCGATCCGCGCGCCGCGGGTTACTTCAAACGGCGCATCGCCATGGTTGATCAGCAGAACCATAAGCTCGCCGCGATAGTCGGCGTCGATGGTGCCGGGCGCGTTGAGAACGGTGACGCCGGCTTTGAGCGCAAGTCCCGAGCGCGGCCGGATTTGCGCCTCATGGCGCTCGGGCAGCTCGATCGCGAAACCGGTGGGAATGAGGGCGCGCGCGCCGGGCGCGATTGTCACCGGCTGGCCTTCATCAACCGCCGCGGCCAGATCCATACCGGCCGCATGCGCGCTCTGATAGGCCGGCAACGGCAAACCTGCACCATTTGCGAGCCGGCGGAGCGCAATGGGGATGGCGAAATTTCCCGCTTGTCCGCTCATTCGCCCGCACCCGCTTGTCCCGTGAAAAAGGTTCCGGCGCGCTGCATCAGCCTGTCCGCCACCTCTTCCTTGCTCATTTCGGGCCAATCCTCGACTTCCTCGGCGCTGACCAGATGGACCCGATTGCGCTCGCCGCCCATGACGCCGGTCTCCGGCGACACGTCATTGGCGACAATCCAGTCGCAGCCCTTGGCGATGCGTTTCTGCTGTGCGAAGGCGACAACCTGCTCGGTCTCCGCCGCGAAGCCGATTACCAGCCCGGGGCGCTTGTGACCCCGCCCGACAAGTTTGAGGATATCCGGGTTCTGCACCAGATCGAGGGTCATTTCCTGGGCCGGTCCGGTCTTTTTCATCTTTTCAGGCAACATCTCCGGCATCCTCCAGTCGGCGACGGCGGCGGCGAAGACGCCGATATCCGCCGGCAGCGCCTTTTCGACGGCGGCCAGCATCCCGCGCGCCGTCTCGACATGCACGACACTCACGCCCGGCGGATCGGGGATACGCACCGGACCGCTCACCAGCGTGACGCGTGCGCCGAGCCGGGCCGCGGCGGCGGCGATGGCG
>JAJFHO010000221.1 GCA_021775575.1 Hyphomicrobiales bacterium | reverse complement strand
GCCAGCGCGGCGAGCCGGCCATAGCGCGTATTGCGCCCGGTGCCGAAGGAGAAGTCGGGCGTGTAGCGAAGTATCGCTTCATCGCCCGCGCTTTCGCCAAGTTGTCCCTCCTGCGCGAGATAGAGAATATGCGCGCGGGCTTGCGTTGGCGGCCATGTGTCGGCCTTCCTCCAGCGTTCGGAAGCGAATGAGAAATAATGCACGCGCGCTTCGGCGCTGAGCCCCGTGTCGCGCCCCTGCACATGCTCGTCGAAAAACCGCAATATCTCGCCGAGCAGAGGAAATTGCGGTTCTATCTCGGCGCGGAACGGGCTGACATTGGTCCGTACGCCATGGTCCCACGGCCCGATCAGCAGCCGGTCCTGGCTCCCGCCCAAGGTGAGAAAACGGGCGATGGCGCCATTCATATATCCCCCGTCCATCCATCCCGAGATCGACAGCACCGCGAGATCGCGGCTGTTGCCTTTCGAATAGCTATGCGGGCTGAAACTGGCCGGGGTGAAAGCATCGTCATAGGGAAGCGCGGTATCGCGGCAGGGGAATTCCCGGATAAAGTCGCTGAGCGAAACATTGGCGGCATGTTCGCCGATGGCCTCGGCCAGCAGCACCGCGTCCGCGTCATCGTCGACGGGCGCGGGCCCCGCGAAATGCGGATCGGCGAAATAGGCGTAAGCGGCAACCTCCTTGCGCCGGTCGAGATCGAGCGCGCGCATCAGCGCGTCGTAGGCGCTGGCGAGATTGGTGAGCAGCAGGCCGCCGGGATAGAGATGATCGAGCCAGGTGTCCCAGACCGCGCTTATCGGCGCGATCGCCTTCAGCGCCGGGTGCCCCGTCGTGGCGGCAAAATCAGCCGCCGCCCCGACATAGGATATGCCGGTCGCGCCGACAGCGCCGTTCGACCAGTCCTGGGTCACGATCCAGTCCATAACGGCTCGGTAATCTTCCCGCTCGGCCGGTGAGCGGAATGAGTCGCGCGCGCCGAATGAGGCGCCGGTGCCGCGCACGTCGACGACAACCATGGCGTAACCGCGGGAGACGAACATGTCGCGGAATTTGAAAGCGTTGGGGCAGGCCTCGGTCCCGCTCGGCGCGCCGGCTTGAAGTGCGAAGCGCCGGTAATAGGGAGTTAGATGCAGGAGTGCGGGAAAGCCCTCTTCAGGGGCCTCGCCCTCGGGCACATAGACGTCGGCGGCGAGCCTCACGCCGTCCGGCATTTTCAGATAGAGAGAAGTCGGCTTCGGCACGCCGTAGGCGCTCGGGCGCGATGCGAGATAGCGTCCCGGATCGATGGTCCAGGCGCTGGCGCCGGCGGGATCGTCGCTCACAGCTATACGGCCTTACCGCCGGCGATATTGCGTCGCGCCATACATATTCTCCCAATGTTCATCGTCTATGGGGCCTTGCCGGGGAGAGGCGCCAACTTTTTCCATCGCCCGTTTGACGCCGTCGCGCGCGCCGATGCGTTCGGCCCATGCCTTCACATGCGGTACTTCGCCGGCATTCTGCCCGCGCGCCGCGAAATTCACCGCCCAGGGCCAAAGTGCCATGTCGGCAATGGAATAGTTGCCGGCAATGAAATCGCGATCCTTAAGTCTCTCATTCATCACTTGGTAGAGCCTGCGGCACTCCCTGGCGTAGCGCTCCATCGCATAGGGGTTTTCCTCCCGCGCATAGCTGTGAAAATGGTTGTATTGCCCGAACATCGGGCCGACGCCGCCCATCTGGAACATCAGCCATTGCATAACGTCGTAGCGGGCCGCGCCATCGGCGGGCAGGAAGGTACCGGTTTTTTCCGCGAGGTAAATCAGGATCGCGCCCGATTCGAAGACAGCGATCGCTTCGCCGCCGGGCCCGTCAGAGTCGATAATCGCCGGTATCTTGGTGTTGGGGCTGATAGCCAGAAAATACGGCGCGAACTGGTCGCCGCGGCCAATATCGACCACATGCGCCGCGTAATCGAGGCCGGTCTCCTCGAGCATGATCGCAACTTTGCGCGCGTTGGACGTGTACCAGATGTAGAAGTCGATCATGCTCTTCTCGCCCCCCTAATGCAGCGTCTGCAGCAGTCCCGCCAGCAACCGGCAGCGCGGCACCAGGGACGGCACAAGCAAATGTTCCTCGAATGTGTGCGCACCCGCGCCCGCAACACCCAGCCCGTCCAGCGTGGCCAGCCCCAACGCGCCGGTGAAATTGCCGTCGCTGCCGCCGCCGGACAGGCAATGGCCGAACTCCAGGCCGATGGCTTCAGCCAGCCCCCGCGCGATTTCGTAGAGAGCCATGGTTTTTTCATGCGGCTCCGCGACCGGGCGGACCAGCGATTGCACGACCTCGATGCGAACGCCGTCTTCTTCGCCTTCCAGTGCGCGCATATTGGCCCGAACCTCCTCCAGAAGTTCATCGCTCGGCGCCACGCAAAGGACTTGCGCCTCGCAGCTAATGGCAACCACATTGACGAATGTGCCGCCCTTGAGCGTGCCGACCGAATAGGTCGTGCCGCGCTCATAATCGGTCATGGCCTCAATGCGGGAGATCACTTGCGCCATTTTGGCGATGGCGCTTCGCCCATGCGCCTTGGTCAGGCCGGCATGGGAAGGGGCGCCATGGGTGCGCACGAAAAAGCGCTGGATCGCATGGCGGCCCGTGACCACATCGCCCCAGGGCCGCAATGGTTCCGCCACCAGCACATATTTATGCTTGGCCGCTTCCGCCTCGATGCGCACGCGCGAGGATGGGCTGCCCACCTCCTCATCAGGGGTGAACATGAAGGTGACGGGGAGCTTGGGCGTAATCTTGTTGCGCTGAAGCGTCCGCATTGCCTCGATGCCGAGCCGTGCGCCGCCTTTCATATCGAGAATGCCGGGGCCATAGACACGCTCGCCGTCGCGTCGCACCGGCAGCTTTGTCTTTAGCGTGCCCAGCTCGTGCACCGTGTCGAGATGGCTCAGGACCAGAATGCCCGGCCCGGTTTTGCCGTCCTGCCCCGCCACGCGGCCGATGACCGCGTCGCCAAAACCGTCGAGGCCTTCCAGGCGATTGCGCTCCGCGCCCAATTGCCCAAGCGCCTGATCGGCCAGGTCCATCATCGCGTTGACGCCCGGCGTGTGATGCGACGGGCTTTCCACCCCGGCCCAGTCCATGATGCCTGTCAGGATCTCTTCTTCGTCGAAGGCATTTTCGTCCAGCATTTCGCTATCTCTCTTGCGCAAGATCGATCAGCATGTCGGCGATAACCTGAGCTGCGGCGGCGACATGCTCCGGTTCCGCGCGCTCCGCCTCATTGTGGCTCAAGCCCCGCCAGCACGGGATGAAAATCATGCCCGCCGGGCATAGTGCCGCCGCGTGACGGGCGTCATGGCCGGCGGCGGAGTAAATGCGCTGGTGCGGGTAACCGCGCCGTCCCGCGGCCGTTTCGATCGCCGAAATCATAGCTTGAGGAAAATCCAGCGGGTCCTGATTGATGAATTCGTCGACCTCGACCTCGCAGGCGCCGGCATTCTCCCGGCAGATTTGCGGTATGCGGTCGCCGCGCTCGCGCAGCGTGGCCGCGTCGGGGTGGCGCATGTCGATAGTGAATTCCGCCCGGCCCGGCACCACCGATATGCCTCCGCCCGGAATGGCGAAACGCCCGATGGTGAAGCGCAGGATATCCTCTTCGTCCAGCATGGCCGCGCGCAGCGCCTGCGTCATGTCCATGGCGGCGAAGAAGGCGTCGCGGCGCCGCGCGCGCGGCGTGGTTCCCGAATGGGAGGCTTCGCCGGTGACCGCCACCGTAAAGCGGCGGTAGCCCTGCATACCCGTCACCGCGCCGATGATGTTGCCATTCGCTTCAAGTTCCGGCCCCTGCTCGATATGCGCCTCGATGAAGGCGGCCAGCGGCGCGCCGAGATCTCTGTGGCCCGTGTCCGGAAGGGCGGCCTTGAGCGCATCCACGCATGATCCCATGGTGACGCCGTCACCATCTTCGCGCGCGCGCATGGCGTCGAGCGGCTCCGCGCCGGCATAGACCGCCGATCCCATGCAGGCGGGGATGAAGCGGGAGCCTTCCTCATTGTTCCAGGCGATGACCTCGATCGGGTGCGGCGTTTCGATGCCCGCCTCGTCGATGGCCTCCAGCGCCTCGAAGGCGGCGAGGACGCCGGAAATACCGTCGAAGCGCCCGCCCATGGGCTGGGTGTCGGTATGCGAGCCGCTGGCGACCGGCGGCAGGGAGCTATCGGACCCCTCGCGCCTGATGAACATGTTGCCGATGGCGTCGAGTTCGATGGAAAATCCGCGTGGCCCGGCCCAGTCCGCCAGCAGCCGGTGCGCCTCGATATCCTCATCCGTCAGCGCCAGGCGGTGCACGCCGCCGGCCGGCGTCGCGCCGATATCCGCCATGGCCAGATGCCGTTGCCAGAGGCGCCCGGCGTCGATTTCGGGACCACTACTCACGCCTTGGCCTCGACGGTGACAAGACCATTTTCCGGATCGACGGTGACCCTGTCGCCGGTTGCGATCAGCCGGGTCACGTCGCCATCCTCGAAGCGGTCGCAGAGCGCCATGTCGGCCAGCGCGCCGCCCTGCGCCAGGATCGGATTGACCCGGTTGAACAGGATGGCTTTGGGCGCGAGGCCGCGCGCCGCCATCTCGTGCAGCATCCATGCCGAGGCGACCCCGCCCTTCGCCGTGTTCACGACGAGGACTTTTCCGACATAGCTTTGCCCCGCGAGCTTGTGCTGGGGCCGGGAGAAGATGCCCTTGATGCGGTCGAGATCGTAGCGGGCGGAGAAATTGTCGTCCGCAACGAGCGCTTCGCCCGCCACCTTGGGGCCGACGCCGACATGGCAGCGCAGTGTCTTTTGCCCCATCACAATATCTCCCCGGCGACGGCCGATGCGACGCAGTCTTCCATGTTGGCGAGCGCCGGCTGATAGCCATAACCGCCGATAATGTTGACGAGCTTCACCGAATTGGAGAGCAGGCGTTTCCAGCCATTGGCCTCGCCCATTTCGCGCGCATAGCTGTTGTAGAAACACATGCCCTCAAGGACCATCGCGCCGGAGGCTTCGATGCGCGCGATCAGGCCCATGCGCCCGGCGTCGGCAGCGACCTGAGGCGATGTCGCCACCAGCAGGCTTGTTTTCGGATGGACGGTTTTGCCGTCGAGCAAATCGGCCACCCGCGACATTTCAACGAGCGAGAGCTGCGGTGCTGCAAAAACGACTACGTCGACCTTGTCGCCCTTGCCGCCATAGCTCCCGTAGAAGTCGGCGATATCCTGCTCACCGATCTCCGTGCAAGGCAGGCTCTCTGGCTCGCAGCAGGCCTCCAGCGTCGTGGCTTCGGGCGTGACGCCCACCATATGGAACAGCGGCACGGAGCCGAAACTCGCCATCGCCGCGCCCATATGTTTCATCTCATCCGACGAGGGCGGCGAAATTATTCCCTCGATCACCGGCACGTCCCAGTAGGAACCCGCCGCGCGGCCGACGATGGCGCCGAGCGCGCCCCAGTCCGACAGCGACTCCGGGTGGCAGAGGGCACGGAAACGGCAGGTGCCTTTGCGGTTCTCATCGAGATGTAGCCCGTAACGCGGCGTGCGTCCGGTCAGCCCCGCGGCCAGGGCCGACGGCCCGCCCTCGAAATTCGAATAGGCGCCCAGAACGCTGTTGCAATAGATGACGACGCCGGTGTCGCCATAGGCCAGATGTTCGCCGCGCACCGGCGGCATGATGGTCTGGTAGTTGATGCAGGTGTCGGTCATCAGGATACCGAGCGCCTCGAAAGCCTCAACGGCGCGGCGTTCGAGTTGCACCATGGCATCGGTCTGCTTCAGCGCCTTGTAGCGCCTGAAGTCGGTGCCGCGCGGGTCGGTGATCATCGGCACCCGCACCCTGCGTTCGGCTGGGGGCAGTTTGGCGAATTCTTCCACAAAGGCGACGCCGGCCTCGCCGAGGGATTCGGTATCCGCCATCATGTGGACCTGCGAGACCGGCACCAGATCTTCGGCATCGAAGAAGCGGCCGACCTGAAGCATATGCTCCATCGCCCATTTGCGCGCCGGCCCGAAGTCCCCGCCGAGCATCGCTTGTTCTTCATCAGTCAGTCGCATGGAATTCCGATTGCTTTTGTTTGTTGCGCTCAGTCGAATTCCGGCGTGACGCCCGGCGGCACGCTGAAGCCCAGATCGCCGCGCGCGATGACCGCGTCGCGCCCGCCGCTTTTTTTCAGCAGAATTTTCTGCGCGGCTTTCGCCGCCGCGTCGGTGGCATGAGGGTCGCAGACCGCGAACAGCTCGCCCTTCAACTCCTCCAGAATGGGCTGCGCGTTGGCGTCGCCGGCGATATCCGTCAGCTCATCGG
>JAJFHO010000023.1 GCA_021775575.1 Hyphomicrobiales bacterium | reverse complement strand
AAAACAGCATCAGCCACATCAGGCTGCCTTTACGCGCAAAGGCATCGGCGAGCGACCCGCCAATCGGAAATAGCGCCATTTCCAGCCCCTGAACGAAGATTGCCAGCCCGAGCATCACCAGTATCATCCCAAGCGTAAGGTCGAGAGCATTGGGGATGCTCTGTTTCAGAACGACAATCTGGAAAAAGACGACGATCAGCACAATGGGCGAGAGATCCTTGGCGGAGGCGCCGATCAGCCGTAGAAATGGAAGCGCACCGCCAAGCATGTTCCGTCCCCCTTTTTCGACTGCTCGCAGCGGCCATGCTGAAAAGGGAAGTCTTGGGTGATCATCCCGGTCTGTCAACCGGGACAGGTTCATCGCCGACCGAAAATCTCCAGCCGGGTGGTCCAACGTCGGGTAGCGGCTCAATCAGAACAGATACTCTCCTTATGACTGGAGGAATGGATGGGGCAAGGTCAGCGCGTATCAAGCGTCACACAGGTGTAGCTTGCTATCTTCGCTATAGGCCAGCGACATTGCCAACTCCAGGATTTGACGATTTCTGATCTCTCATAGGGCGCGACAGATCAGTCACGTTCGACCGCCGGTTCCTTGATCTGGGCGCCGCCGCCCAAACCGTCCGCGCGTTATACCCAGCATGAGCAAGAGAGGCGATGCTATGAAGATCGAGGAATAGGTGCCAACAAACACAACCCAGATCATTGCGAAGGTGAAGCCGCGGATCACCTGCCCTCCGAAGATATAGAGCGACAGCAGCGCAATGAGCGTCGTTTCAGAGGTAAGAATCGTTCGCGAAAGCGTGTCGTTGATCGACCGGTCGAGCAATTCTTGTATTGGCATTTTCTTTTATTTGCGCAGGTTCTCGCGCCCCCGATCAAACACCACCACAGTGTCGTTCAGCGAATATCCGACAATCGTCAAAATAGCAGCGATGATCGCCAGGCTGAATTCCAGCTGCAACAGGCAAAACAGGCCGATTGTGAGCATCACATCATGCACAAGCGCTGCGACGGCGCCGACGGAGAATTGCCATTCGAACCGGAACCAGATGTAGACCAGCACCGCGAATATGGCGACCAGAACGGCAATGACTCCTGATTCAGTTAATTCACCGGAAACAGTCGGTCCCACGACCTCAACGCGCCGGTAGTCGACGCTGTCGCCGAGAGTTTCCTTGATCTTCAGAATCGCATTTTGCTGGTTCTGCTCGCCGCCTTTTTGCTGTTCAACGCGAATGAGCACATCGGAAGGAGCGCCGAATTCCTGAATCTGCACATCGCCCAGCCCGACATTGCTAACCCGCTTGCGCATATCCGACAGATCGATGGGCCCAGTCTTGTTGCGCACCTCGATTAGTGTGCCGCCTCTGAAGTCGATGCCATAATTCAGACCGGCGGTGAAAAACAAGCCAATCGTCGCAAACATCAACAGGCCGGAAACGACAAAGCTGATCATGCGGAACCGAATGAACCTGATACGGGTGTAAGCCGGAATGAATCTTATGCCCTTCATGGACCCGGCCCCATAACTCCCGTCTCGTCCGCTATTGAGGCGCCGCGGCTGTCGAGGGCCTAGGATCTGCAGGGCCGGAGTTGACCCAACTTGGACATCGCGTGACTGTGGGGTAGGGTCCCTCGTCCCGCACTTTGGCGCGGACACGTCCCAAGGCAAAGCGGATGGCGTTGTCAACTTAACGACATACAGGCGCAAGGAAGCTGTAGCGGCAGCATTCAGGCGGCAACCTAGGCTGTATTGATCACGACAGGACCTTCGTCCAGATCATCCAGCGAGAGCGTCTCAAAGCGACAGATCGGTTTTCCATCGATCGTGTGCACTCGGTAAGCCTTGAATTTATTCATGACTTTCTCCTTACGTTGCGCTCGTTTGGACATCGCACGCAACCACCCCGGCCTCCGCCAACGCATCGATGTCGGGATCGGAAAGCTTCAGTAATTCTTTGAGTATCTTGCGGGTGTCCTGCCCGATGCGGCGCCCCGACCATCGCACCTGCCCTGGCGTGGCCGACAGCTTCGGGACGATGCCGGCCAATTTCACGGTGCCCAAATCGTCGTCAGGCGCGTCGATGAGCATTTCGCGGGAGCGATAGTGGTCGCTGGCGAAAATATCTGCCATCGTGAAAATCCGGCTGGCTGGCACATCCTCCTCCTGCAATCGGGCTTCGATCTCGTCGAGATCGAGCGAGGAGGTCCAGGCCGCGACGACTTCGTCGATCGCATCCACATTTTGCACGCGCGTCGCCTGTTCGGCGAAACGCGGATCGGTGCCGAGTTCAGGCCGGCCCATGGCTTTGCACAGGCGCCGGTACACCTGATCGGCCAATGCGCAGATGTGAATATATTTGCCGTCACGCGTCGGGTAGAGATTGTTGGGCGCGGTCCCGGGAAGCCGCGCACCAACGCGAGACGGCATCTTGCCGAGTTTCTCATAAGTCGGGACCGCCGCTTCCATCAGACTGAATGCTGATTCATAGAGCGAAGCATCGACGCATTGCCCTTCGCCCGAGTGATGCCGCGCGGCAATTGCCATAGCCGTACCGAACGCCGCATAGACACCGGTGATGTAGTCGGTGAGCGGCAGTGCGACGCGGGACGGGGGACGGTCGGGTTCGCCGATCAGCTCGCGCAATCCACTCATTGCCTCGCCGATCACGCCGTAGCCGGGGCGTTGCGCGACCGGGCCGGATTGCCCGAACCCGCTGATCCGGGTCATGATCAGGTCAGGCCGGAGCTTGCGAAGATCCTTATAGCCGAGGCCCCATTTCTCAAGCATGCCCGGACGGAAATTTTCCACCACGATGTCGAAGTGAGGCACCAGTTTCCGCACCAGCTCCTGGCCTTCGGGAGAGCGAAGATTGATGGCGATGACCCGCTTGTTACGCAGGATGCTGGCGGCGTAGAGAGACTTGCCGTTGGCCTTCTCCCCAATGTTGCGCACCGGGTCGCCTGAAACGTCTTCGACCTTCACCACGTCTGCGCCAAAGTCGGCCAGCAGCCGAGCACAGAAGGGCCCTGCCACGGTCGAGCCGAGGTCCAGGACCCAATGACCGGCAAAAGGGCCCGACGAGTTTGATGCCTGTGG
>JAJFHO010000220.1 GCA_021775575.1 Hyphomicrobiales bacterium | reverse complement strand
GCGCTTATGCAATCCGCGGGATCATCTACGATCATATGGGCCGCTACAAACAGGCCATGACCGACTATGACAAGTCGTTGAAAATGGAGCCCGACGTAGCCAAGGGCATGCATTGGCTCGACCGCCTGCTCTACAATGTGCAGGAGGCTCCGCCGACGGTGGCCGACCGGCTCGGCTATCTGCAGCAGCAATTGGCCCTGCCGGAATCAAAGCGCGTCTTGAGAATTCCCGAAGAGGATGCAAAGCAGCGGCCCTACCAGCGCTAGAGCGGCTCTAGTGAATTCCCGAGCCATTCTGGCGGCGTGATTTAGCCGCAGGATCCAGCCCGGGTTCGCCGGCTTTATCGATCATATAATCAAGAAGCTCTTCGCCGCTGCCGGCGCAAGGCCGCACATCGCTTCGGGCCTTCGATTGGCGGACCGGGCGCGCCCGCCCTTGCCCGCGCTCCGCTACCAGATGCCGAGAATATCGTGCAGCAGGGTGCGAAAGAAAAACATCAGCGCGATACTGCCAAACAGCAAATGAACCCATGGCCGGTCGCCATTTGCATCACGGTATGTGAGTCCGTGAAATGCGATAGCCCCGGTGCCCACGATCATGAGCCAGTCAATCCAGGTGCCTTCCATGATTTTACTGTTTTCCCCCCGATGCTGGAAACGCTCTTGGCGTTCCTAATAGCATGGCGGGAACATGCATTGAAGTTGCAGCACCTTGGCCGCGCTTTCGCCGATAAAAAAGAAAGCAATCAGGATGAACATCAGCGCGGCAATGAATTCCAGGCCACGATTGCGCTGCTCCATCGTCGCGGCACCATGGACGACGCCGAATTCGGCCGGATCAAGTGCGTCTTCGTCGTCGAGCTTCACGATCTTCTTGCAGAAATGACGGACCCAGACGGGAACGATGTCATTGAACATGTATGAGGTGAAATGTTTTTCGATGTGCTTTTCGTCGCCAGCCTCGCCATACCATTGCTCATAGGCGATCTCGAAGACGCGAAATTCGCCGATGCTCAGCAACGACGCCGAACTCAGGACGCCCCAGACATCTTCGGGAATGCGGCCTTCGTCGAAAAATCGCTTTTCTTTGGAGTCTGGCTTTTTCAATTTCGTCTCGCTGCAATTGTGAATTGTCGCCGGTTCACCGGAGATATCTTACCCGGCTTTGGTTATCGGTAAAGCAAAAGCCTGCGTCGCTCTCATATGTTTGACCAGCGTGATGGCCTAACTATGACGCGTGCGGGGAGCTGAACCGCAATGCATACCATGGCTGCCTCGCCTGACTGGAAATACGGTAACGCATCCGGTTAGTATTCTATTATAGGTTGTATAGGATAATTTATTACACGTTAAAGTAGTAATATTTATAAGGGATATTTTGCATGAATATGCCAACCCAGGTTCTTCTTCTTGGGCCAATGGCCACCGATGACGTTGCCATCATTCGAGCGGTCAATCACGCGTGGCTCCAGAATACGCTCTATCGCGCGCCCAACCCCGGCGCCGCTGTTCGAACTCTGACAGAGTGCAGCGACAGCAGCTGGCCTATCAAACCCGACCTGATTCTCTGGAAAATACATAACCTGGAACGCACATCCAATAGCAACATACGCAATATCCGGCGCCACAAGCTGCTGAGCGAAACGCCGATAGCGGCAATTGCCTGTGATTCGGCTGTGGCCAAACTGAAATGTTTGCGCAATACCGGGCTCAATGCCGTGTTGTCGCATACACAGCTACACGATCAGTTTCTGGATATCGTCGATGCGGTCGTCGATTACTGGGTCACTTCCTACAGCAACCATTGCAACAACCGGTATTTTTGCCCCGACTGCAGGAACTGCATCATGATAAATACGCAATCCGACAAGACGGCTGCGCACTGAAAGGGCTCTAGCGCTTGCGGTACAGGCCCAGGGAGACATATCCGCTGGTATCTTCGCCGAAATAGTCGCCTGTCGCGCCGGCGGACAGCGTTACATCCGCGCTCTTCAGATGCAGCCGGGCAAAGGCGCCTCCCCTGCCCGCATTATATTCCTCGTTGCCGAGACCGCCAATTTCCAAACCGAAGGACAGCCGCCGGTTCAACCGATGGCCCACCCTGCTCTGGACCCAATAGTCGCCAAATGCAGTTCCATAAGAGGCATCGGCGGAAAACCAGTTTCGCTGCCCGAGATTTCGCCATAGCTCGATCTGGCCCTTCGCGCCCCATTGTGTCCCGTTGACGGAATTCGTCGGGTCGCGGGGTGAAATTTTATGGTCGGCATATTGCGCGCCGGCATAGGCCTTGATCGTCCATTCGCCGTGGCGCCAGAGATAGCCGGCCATGAGTTCGCCAAGGATGAGATCGCCGAGAAAACGAAACGGCAGCGTACCGCCGGTCAGCGGCAACGATCCGTCATAAGCATATTGGCCATACCCGCCCAGGGCGCGAATCCGCAAGCCAGGCGAGTCGATGCTGTTTGCAAGCGCCCAGACACCGCCGGCGTAGCCAAAGTTGGAATTCGCGGTCACGTCGGTGCCGCTGAAATATGCCGCACCGGCGTCATCATCGGCATGCGCGGCAGAAGCTCCGATCGTCAAAAGACCAGCCCCTGCGGCTATGACAACGCATGCCAAATGGCACCGCCGATGAATATTGTCGCTCTCCCGCACGCGCCCCCCCCCGGATGCACATTCAGGCAATCTGCACTGCCAATTGTGCACCCTCAGCGGAAGAGCCAAAAGCGTAAATCAAACGAGACCCACCGAAAAAAAGGCATGAATCCGCTAAAAATCAACCGGTGGCTGATTCATTCAACTCCCGGAAGAATCGGTGATCTGAAAATCTGCGAATGCAATATTCGGGCGTCCACGGCCAGACCGCCAGGTCCGGCCGCGGACGCAATCGGAACTATGCCGCCAGAACGCTATGCGGGTCGATGAAATCGTAGCCCAGATCCTCGGCGACAGCCTGATAGGTGACGCGTCCGGCATGTACGTTCAGTCCGGCCATCAGGTGAGGATCGTCGCGAAGCGCCTTGTCGACCCCCTTGTCGGCTATCGCCAGCGTGAATGGCAGCGTTACATTGTTGAGGGCGTATGTGGATGTCCGCGCGACGGCGCCTGGCATGTTGGCAACGCAGTAATGCACGACGTCGTCAACAACATATGTCGGATCGGCGTGGGTGGTCGGTTTCGACGTTTCGAAGCAACCTCCCTGGTCGATGGCCACATCCACCAAAACCGAGCCCGCTCGCATGCGCGAAACCAGGTCCCGGGTTACCAATTTGGGGGCCTTCGCGCCCGGAACCAGGACACCGCCAATAACCAGATCGGCTTGAAGAACTTCCTCCTCGATCGTAAGGGCGGTCGAGTAAAGCGTTTTCACCCTGCCTCCGAAGCGTACGACCAGCGCACGCATGGTATCGACGTTGCGCTCGATAACAGTGACCTCCGCACCAACGCCAATCGCCATATAGGCGGCGTTTTCGCCGACGACGCCGCCGCCAATGACGACCACCTTGGCCGGCGCGACGCCGGGAACGCCTGCCAGCAAGACGCCAGCGCCCCCCTGTTCCTTTTCAAGGCAGTGTGCTCCCGCCTGGATCGACATGCGCCCGGCAACCTGCGACATCGGCGCCAGCAGCGGCAGACCGCCATGGGCATCCGTAACGGTCTCATAGGCGACGCAGATGGCGCCACTATCGACAAGATCTTTCGTTTGCTCCGGATCGGGAGCCAGATGGAGATAGGTGAACAGGATCTGACCGTCACGCAGCATCGCCCGCTCGCCCACTTGCGGTTCCTTGACCTTGACGATCATGTCCGCGGAAGCGAATACCTCTTCCGCCGTATCGGCGATGGTTGCACCGATCGCCTCGTAATGTTCGTCGCTGGCGCCGATTCCGACACCGGCGCCTGTCTCAACGACAACCTTGTGGCCATGGCCGATAACCTCGCGCGCACTCGCGGGCGTCATACCGACACGGTATTCGTGAACCTTAACTTCCTTTGGAACCCCGACCAGCATCGCCGACCTCCCCTTTTGCACTATGAAAAATCCGTCCCGCCACGCATGTCACTGCGCGCGGCGGCGTTTCATCACTCCTAAATCAGACTGCCAGCTTTTGCCCTAGTGCCAGTTTCAAGAATTCGAACAGGCCAGCGCGGCGCTCCTAGATTTTGCCGGCCATCTGTCTGTCGATGAGCGAGGCCAGCAATTCAATACCGGGGGCTATATTCTTGGAGTCGATTGATGAAAAACCGAGCCGGAAAAAATTTCTCGGCGGCGGCTCGGTGGCGAAGAAAACCCGGCCGGGCTCGATAATGATTCCTGCCTTTAAGGCATTTTCCGACAGCTGGTCCGCATCAAGCCCTTCCGGGCCCCGCACCCAGTAGCTCGAGCCTCCGAAAGTCGGCATTTGGCTCGACCGCGGCATATACTGCTCCAGAGCACTGCCCATCTCCTCCCAGCGCACGCGGTAGGCGCGCCGCAGACGGCCAATAAGGGCGTCGTGATACCCCAGCGCCAGAAACAGCGCGACGGCGCGCTGATTGTTGCTCGGAACATGACGAACCATTAATCGGCGAAGTGCCCGTGCTTCACGGACCAGAGCCCTGGGAGCGACCAGATAGCCCATGCGCAAACCGGGAAATAATGTTTTCGAGAGAGAGCCTATGTAGGCAACGCGACCGGCGCGATCGAGAGACTTGAGTGCCGGAGAGGGATCGCTCGCATAATTTGTCTCGAATTCGTAATCGTCCTCGATGATGATCATGTCATGCGCCGCAGCACACTCCAGAAGCGCTTCGCGCCGTTCACGCGGCATCGTCAATGTCGTCGGGGACTGATGGCTGGGCGTTGCAAATACAATATCCGCCCGTGCCAGACGGTCGTCGACGGGCAGCCCTCCATCATCGACCGGCAGCGGCATCAGAAGATCGGTCCTGAGACGAAATATATTCCGCACATCCGGGTAGCCCGGCTCTTCCATCGCGACAACGGTCTGGCGCGTCACGAGCAGACTTGCCAGCAGATAAAGCGCATTTTGCGCACCGAGCGTCACAAGGATTTCGTCCTCGTCGGCGAGAATCCCGCGCCGCGGGAGAATGTGGGTGCGGATCTGCTCGACCAGCATCGGATCGTCACGGTCATGAAAATCGCTTGTCCATGCATCGAGCCACTGTTTGCCAAGCGCCTGCCGGTTGCACTCACGCCATTCCGCAATCGGGAACAACTTGTGATCGACCTGGCCAAAAATGAAGGGGAAGGGGTAATTCTGCCAGTCTGGAGGTTTCGTGATATTTCGCTGAACGCCCGGACGGACGCGGAAGCGGGCATCCCAGTCCGGCGATTTCGCACTCGACGGCGTTTCGATCTGCGGGCTGTGGACTCTGCCCTGCAGAATATTCTCGTTGACGTAATAACCGCTGCGCTCGCGCGATACGATGTAGCCGTCGTCGATTAACGCCTGATATGCCAAAACAACGGTGTTGCGCGAGACGCCCAGCCGTCTCGCCATCTGGCGCGAGGAGGGTATCCGGTCCTCGGCTGGAAGCTGCCCGCCCAAGATGGCCGATACCAGCAGCTCCCGAATGCGCGACTGCAGGCTCATCGCATCCGATGCCGGCAGATGAAATAGGGAATCACGCATCGAACACCTCGAATACTGGCCCCATCAAAACCAAAATTTTGGCTCTAGCATGGGACCAAAACCAAAGCTAACGTAACGGCTTGAATAGAACAACCTGGTCGCCTTGCGGTGGCCGGACGGTTTCATCGCGCAAGTTTTACGCGTGGTTCAGGTGAAGGAGGCCTGAGCGGATGCAGTACACCGCCAACACACTGGAAAACCACTGGATGCCCTTTAGCGCCAACCGCGAATTCAAGGAGTCGCCGCGGCTGGTTGTGAAAAGCAAGGGGGTCGAACTCTGGGATCATCACGGCAACAGAATTCTCGACGGCTCGTCGGGTCTGTTCTGTGTGGCGGCGGGCCATGGCCGTACGGAAATCGCGGAGGCGGTGCATGCGGCGCTTCTTCAGAATGACTACACCGCGCCGTTTAACCTGGGCCAGCCATCCTCCTTTGAGCTGGCGCGGATGATCACGGCGATCACTCCGGAGGACATCAACCACGTCTTTTTTGCGAATTCCGGCTCCGAAGCGATCGATACGGCGATCAAAATCTGCATGGCCTACCACCGCGCCCGCGGTGAAGGGCAACGCACCCGCTTCGTCTCGCGCGAGCGCGCCTATCACGGCGTCAATATCGGCGGAGTATCGCTTAGCGGCATGGTCAAAAACCGGGAAACCTTTTCAGGCGTCATGCCGAATGTGGTTTGCATGCGGCACACCTGGCTTGACGGAAACAGGTTTACGCCGGGCCAGCCGGAGAACGGAGCGGAGCTTGCCGAGGATCTGCAGCGCTTTGTCGACACCTATGGCGGCGCGACCATCGCGGCCTGTTTCGTCGAGCCGATCGCCGGGTCAACCGGCACGCTGGTCGCGCCGAAGGGATATCTCGAACGGCTGCGCGAGATCTGCGATGCGAACGGCATACTGCTGGTATTCGATGAAGTCATTTGCGGTTTCGGCCGTCTCGGTGTGCCCTTCGCCTCCCAGGCATTCGGCGTTACGCCGGATATCATGACCATGGCGAAGGCGATGACCAATGGCGCACAGCCCATGGGCGGCATCGCAGTCAAGGACGAGGTCTACGATACAATTATGAATTCAGCGCCTGAAGGAGCGATCGAGTTCTTTCACGGCTATACCTACTCCGCACACCCGGCGGCCTGCGCGGCCGGGATCGCAACACAAAAGATCTATCAGGACGAGAAGCTCTTCGACCGTGCGGCCGAGATGTCGGACTATTTCCTCGATGCGGTGTTCGCATTGCAGGATATCGATATCGTCACCGACATTCGCGGCTACGGCATGCTCACGGGGATCGATATCGCACCGGGCGCGGCGCCGGGCGTGCGCGGCACCAAAATCCAGAAACAGCTGTTCCACAACGGCATGCATGTCAAATTCACCGGCGATGCAGGCATTGTCGCGCCGCCGTTCATAACGGAGCGCGGCGAGATTGATGAAATGTGCGCAATTTTGCGAACAACGCTTGAGGAATTCAAGGATTAGCAGAAACACCGCCGTCTGGCACGGCGGTGTTTTCTTTAACAAAATCGCCCTTTCTCAACGGAAGCTCTTGTTGAGTTTGTTCAGGGTCGATCTGCCCGGACACAGTTTGGCCGTGGGAATGGCGTTCAACGGCTGCTCGCTTGAATTCAGCAATGCGTGCAGGTCGGCCTCGTCATCATCAATATAGAGCAGGCCGGTCCGGATATATTCCGGGACTGGCGTGTGCGCAGGACAGGCCCACTGGCAATCCACAACCTTGTGGAAATATTGCGGGTTGGCGAT